>DAIQQK010000072.1:0-16226 GCA_036786835.1 Acidimicrobiales bacterium
CATCTCGACGAGCTTCGGGTCCTGCGCGATGAAGGCGTTTGCCCCCTGCTCGTGCGGCAGGCGTATGTTCACTCCGAGCGAGCGAGCCACCCCCGCACCTTCCATGCCCGCGGCCATGATTCCGGGGCCGGCCCCGGTGACCACCATCCACCCTTGTTCTGCCATCCGCTCGGCTAGGTGACGCGCCTGCAGGTACAGCGGATCCTCGGGAAGGGTACGCGCTGAGCCGAAGAACGTGACCTTGCGTCCGTCGCGAAAGGGCCGGAACACCCTGAACGCCTCGGCCATCTCGGCGAGAGCCGCGCTTGCCAGCTTGAGGTCGACAGGATCGGTGTCCTCCTCTGCGAGGTGCACGACAGTACCGAGAATCGCCCGATAGAGGTCCCGGCGTTTGGTGACGCCGGCCGAGTCGAGCAGTTCGTCGACGAGTTGCTCGCGCTCGGGATCGAGCTTCTGCTCGTCGGTCACTGTCTCGACACCCGCGGTGTCCGCAGCCAGCGGGGGAACGACCTCTTTCACCGGCCCAGCATATTGTTGTTCGCGGATGCCGGAACCGCAGCCGCCCCCCATGCTCGAGTTCGACGGTCTGACTCGCCGCTACGGCGAGGTGGTCGCACTCGACGACTTGAGCTTCTCCGTACCTTCGGGCGAGGTGTTCGGGTTTCTCGGACCAAACGGTTCTGGTAAGACCACCGCCATGCGCGCGGTCTTCGGTCTGATCGCGCTCGACGGCGGCGAAGTCAGGTGGAAGGGGGCCACGGTGACCCCGTCCGATCTGAAACGCTTCGGGTACCTGCCCGAAGAGCGTGGTCTGTACCCCGGAATGGTGGTCTGCGAGCAGATCGAGTATCTGGCGCGCCTGCACGGGATGGAGCACTCGGCAGCTCACGACGCCACTATGGGCTGGCTGGAGCGTCTAGGGGTGGCCGACCGCGCTACCAGCAAAGTCGAGTCGCTGTCCCTGGGGAATCAGCAAAGGGTCCAGCTAGCTGCAGCATTGGTGCACGACCCGGAGCTGCTCATCCTCGACGAACCCCTTTCAGGTCTCGATCCGGTGGGGATCGACGTCGTCGGTGGCGTCCTCGCCGAACAGGCGGCCTTGGGCCGAGGGGTGCTCTTCTCGAGCCATCAGTTGGATCTCGTCGAAGACCTGTGTGAGTCGGTGGCGATCATCGATCGAGGTCGGCTGGTCACGAAGGGCACGGTCGAGGAGCTCGAGACGAGCGGACGACGGAGGCTCGTCGTCAAGGTGAAGGGCGACTGGAACGCGGACTGGGCGAAGGGTCTCCTCGGGGTGACCGTCTCGCGGGTAGAGGCCGGTGCGGCTCGTCTCGTGCTCGAGGAGACGGTCGACTCCCAGCAAGTGCTCCAGACAGCCATGCAGAAAGGCCCGATCGAGCAGTTCGGCTTCGAGAGGCGTCGCTTGTCGGAGGTCTTCAGAGAGGCCGTCGTATGAAGTACGCGATCGGTCCCCTCGTCGCCGTGATCCTCGCGACGAGGGTCGTGATGGTCGTGCGCAGGCGCAAGCGCCGCGACAGCGATTCCAGCGCTCGAGGCGCAGACCGACCAGCTCGGAGGCCGGCGGCGATCGGGTCCCTGGAGATGCTCGGTGACGGTGTCGGGCTCGTGGCGCTGCGCGAGATCCGTGAGCGGGTGCGCGGCCGGGTCTTTCGAGTCGGAACCCTGATAATCCTCCTCGCCGTGGCGGCCGCCGTCGTGATCCCCACGATCGGCAGCAAGAAGCACCAGAACGAGAAGGTCGGGATCGTGGGGGGACTCGACAGCTCACTTCGCATTCTGGTCGTGGCGGCCGGAAAAACAGCTGGAGCGACTGTGCAGCTCGTGTCGGAGCCCTCTTTGGCACGCGCTGAAGGCGATCTGCGCGCGGGCAACATAGGGCTGGCGATCGTCGGCGGGCAGCGGTTGGTGGTGAACCAACCCCTATCGAGCTCGGACACGTCTACCGATGCTCTGATGGCGCGTTCGGTGTCCGCTTCGCTTGGGTTGGCGAACGGGCTCACTTCAGCCGGCTTGTCACCGGACAAAGCGGTGCAGGTTGCGCACTCGCCGCCGCTTCCGGTCGAGAGCCTGCAGCCCGCAGAGCACAACTCGACGGCCAAGACCACGTCTGTCTACGGGCTCATCCTCACTTACGTCCTGTTGACTCAGTACGGGACGTGGTTGCTCATGGGGGTGATCGAGGAGAAGTCGTCGCGCGTGATCGAGGTGCTCCTGTCCACAATGCGGCCGTCGAAGCTGCTCGCCGGGAAGGTCATCGGTATCGGCACGGTCGCGTTCTTGCAATCGGCATTGATCGTGGCCGTGGCTCTCGGGCTCGGCGCGGCCGTCGGGTCCACTCTCCTGCACGGATCGTCCCCCCTCGACGTCTTGGATATCTTGCTCTGGCTCGTTCTCGGCTACGCCTTCTACTGCTGGGTCTACGCCGCAGGGGGGTCATTGGCGGACCGCCAGTCTCAGGTGCAGAGCCTCGCCTTCCCTCTACAGCTGCCGGTCTTGTTCGGATATATCGTGTCGTTGACTTCACTGGGGTCCTCACAGGCTTCGACCCTGATGAAGGTTCTGGCCTACCTCCCTCCGACAGCGCCTTTCGCGATGCCGACATTGGTGGCTCTCGGACAAGCGACCTGGTGGGAGGCCGGGATCTCGTTCTTGATCATGATCGCCGGCATCGTGCTCGTGTCGCGCGTTGCGTCGTTCGTCTACTACCGCGCGATTCTGCGGACGGGCGGCCGGGTCCGCCTTCGCCAGGTGTTCTCCGGGACATAGGGACTTGGCGGGCCGCGGGCTGCCGGACCGTTCGCCGAGGACTCGTCGCGCGCTACGGCGTGCGCCAGTGACGCTGCTCCCTCTCCAACAGCAGGTCGGCCTCGCGAGGGCCCCAGCTGCCGGCGGGGTAGTGGGCGAGAGGCACGCCGTCCTCGCCCCAGGCTTGGAGAATCGGGTCGACGATTCGCCACGCCTGGACCACCTCGTCGGTTCGGATGAACAGGGTGGCGTCGCCGATCATCGCGTCGTGCAGCAACCGCTCGTAGGCGTCCGCAGTGGTCCCACCGAAGGCCTGCGCGTACGAGAAGCTCATGTCGACCGAACGAACCCGAAAGGCCTCCCCAGGGACCTTGGCGCCGAAGAAGAGGTCGACCCCTTCGTCGGGCTGGACGCGCACGACCAGCTCGTTCGGGCGCAGGTCGCGCGTCAGGCGACCTCGAAAGGCGAGGTGAGGCACACGGTGAAACTGCATCGCCACCTCGGTCACGCGCTGCGCGAGACGCTTGCCTGTGCGTATGTATATGGGGACTCCCGCCCACCGCCAGTTGTCCACGGCGAGCTGCAGCGCCACGTACGTCTCGGTGAGGCTATGGGGATCGACTCCCTCCTCCTCACGGTAGCCGGGGACCTCGCGACCATCGAGCTCGCCGGCTGTGTACTGACCCCGCACCGCACATCCTGCCGCTTCATCGACGGTGGGAATCACGATCGCACGCAATAGCTTCACCTTCTCGTCCCGGATGCCCTGCGCATCTACGGTCGCGGGCGGTTCCATCATGGTCAGTGCGAGCACTTGCATGACGTGGTTCTGGACGATGTCCCTCAGAGCGCCGGCCTTCTCGTAAAAGCCGCCACGGTGTTCCACCCCGAGCTGTTCAGCGACCGTGATCTGAACGCTGTCGACATATCTTCGGTTCCAAATCGGTTCGAAGATTGCGTTCGAGAACCGGAGTGCCAGGACGTTCTGAACGGTCTCCTTGCCCATGTAATGGTCGATCCGGAAGATCTGCGACTCCTCGAATGCGGAGTGCAGCGCGTCGTCGAGCTCGATCGCACTATCGAGGTCGTGGCCGAGCGGCTTCTCCACGACGAGGCGTGCGAAGCTTCCCCCTTCCCCTGGGACATTGCAGCCGTGTTCGGCCAGAGCTGTTGCCACCACACCGAACAGAGCCGGGATCGTGGCGAGGTAGTAGACGCGGTTGCCGCCCGTGCCGATGGCTCGGTCGCTCTCGTTCAGCACCTCTTTCAGGCGGTCGAAGGTCTCCTTGTGCCCGTACTCGCCGGAGACGTAGCGGAACCGCTTGACTAGCTCCGACCATCCGTCACGTCCTGAGACCGCGTCGAGCGCTGCCTTTTGGAACTCCTCGTCGCTCCAAGGCGTGCGCGCCACGCCCACCACCGTGAAGCCGTCCGGCAATGCTTTGTGCTCTGCCAACGCAGCGATGGCAGGAAGCAGCTTGCGCGCCGCAAGATCCCCGGAGGCCCCGAAGACAACGAGCGCCAAAGGGGGAGGGGGTTCGACCTTGTCGAGCTCGTGAACTGCGTCGGTCATGCGCTGGAGTCCGAGTTGCCGGAAGAGAAGGAGTTCGCCTTGTCGGTGAGGACCTGCAAAACCTCGTCGAAGGACTTGGTGAAGCTCGCCACCCCTTCGTCCTCGAGGGTCCGTGCCACGTCCGCGATGTCCACCCCCAGCTCTTCGAGCCGGTCGAGGGTCCTCGTAGCCTCTCCGGGATCGGCGTCCACAGTCCGCGCCAGCGTCCCGTGGTCGAGGAACGCATCGACCGTCTGGTCCGGCATCGTGTTGACCGTGTCCGGGCCGATGAGCGTGTCCACGTAGGCGAGGTCGGGATAGGCGGGGTTCTTGGTGGACGTCGATGCCCAAAGAGGTCGCTGGACCTTGGCTCCCTTGGCGGCGAGTGCCTCCCAGCGAGGTCCGGAGAAGCGGCTGCGGAACAGCTGGTATGCCGAATGGGCTTGGGCCACTGCAGCCTTGCCTCGCAGGGCCAGCGACTCCTGTGAATTCCCGTCCGCATCCGCAGTGAGCTGCTCCAGGCGCCGGTCCACCTCGGTGTCGACCCTGCTCACGAAGAACGAGGCCACGCTCCTCACTTTCGAGAGGTCGCTCGTCCCCGAAGCCTGCAGGTCCTCGAGCCCGCCGATGTATGCGTCGATGACCTCTCCATAGCGTTCGACGCTGAACAGCAACGTGATGTTTATGTTGCGCCCTTCACCGATCATCTTTCGGACCGCGGGAACCCCCTCTGACGTGCCGGGGATCTTCACGTACAGGTTCGGGCGGGCGATCCGTTCGTGCAGACTGCGGGCGGAATCGATCGTGGCTCTAGTGTCGTAAGCGAGAGTCGGAGCCACCTCGATCGAGACGAAGCCGTCGATGCCGTCGGAGTCGTCGTGAAGAGGCCTAAGAGCCTCGAGGGCGTCGACTATGTCGGTGATCGTGAGCTCCCAGTACGCCTCCTCGACGTTGTGGCCGGCCAACAGGGCCCGGAATTGCTCGTCATAGGCCGCGCTGGTCTCGATCGCCTTGGCGAAGATCGTCGGATTGGAGGTCACGCCGCGAATGCCCTTTTCGATCAGGCCGGCGAACGTCCCGTCGTGCAAGGTGTCACGTCGGATGTTGTCGATCCACGGGCTCTGACTTTGCTGGGTGTAGAGATCGTGAAGCCTTGTCATGGACGCTCCCTTTCTCGGGCTCCGGAGTTCCTACTCGTCCGCCATGCGCTCGACGAGCGCGCGTGCGCGCTGGGCGACGTTGTCGGGTGTGAAGCCGAATTGCCTCAGTACCTCCGCACCCGGAGCTGAAGCACCGAATCGGTCGATGCCGATCACGTCGTCTGCGTAGCGATCCCAGCCGAACGAGGCGGCGGCCTCCACGGCCAAGGTGGGAACGAGCTCGGGTAAGACACTCTCGCGATAGGCGTCGTCCTGCCGCTCGAAGAGGTCCCACGAGGGCAGCGATACCACCCGGGCGGCGATGAGAGGGGCACCAGCTCCCGCCAACAACGTCGCTGCCTCGACACAGATGTGGACCTCGCTCCCGGAGGAGACGAGCACTAAGTCGGGTCTGCCGCCGGGGGCCTCGGCGAGCACGTATCCACCGCGGCTCACTCCCTCGAACGCTTCTGCCGTCCCGTCGAGGACCGGGATCGACTGGCGAGAGAGGACGAGACCCGTGGGCCCGTCGGACTCGACGGCGATCCGCCACGCGTGCGCTGTCTCGTTGGCGTCTGCGGGGCGTATGAGGCGCAGCCCCGGCATCGCTCGTAGCGCCGCCAAGTGCTCCACGGGTTGGTGCGTCGGCCCGTCCTCGCCCAGCCCGACCGAGTCGTGGGTCCACGAATAGATGACGTGCGCTTGCCCGAACGCCGAAAGGCGGACGGCCGGCCGCATGTAGTCACTGAAGATGAAGAAGGTTCCACCTATCGGAAGAACGCCGCCGTGAAGAGCAAGCCCGTTCATCACCGCCGCCATGGCGTGCTCGCGGATTCCGAAGTGCACCTGGGCACCTCCAGGTGACTCGGCGGATTGGGCGACGCCATCTTTGAGCTTCACGCCGGTGTTCCCCGTGAGATCGCCCGAGCCCGCCATCAATCCCGGTATCAGGTCAGAGGAGGCGTCGAGGCATTGGTTGATGGCACGCCGGGTGGCGAGCTCGGTTCCGGGCTCGAACGTCGGAATCTTCTGAGCCCAACCCTCGAGCCCGCGGCCCTGCTGACACGCGTCCCAGATGGCGCGATCTCCCTGCCATGCGTCGAAACGCTCGCTCCAATCCCTTCGCCAACTCTGTCCACGCGCAGTGCACGCCCTGTAGAGCTCGAGGACATCTTCGGGGACCCAGAACTGCTCGTCCGGCGGGAGGCCGAGGATCTCCTTGGTCCTTCGGATCTCGTCTTCGCCCAATGGGTCGCCATGAGCGGCGGCCGTGTCGGTCTTCGTCGGTGAAGGCCAACCGATGTGGCTTCGCAGCAGGATCATCGACGGACGGTTGTCAACCGCCATCGCCTGACGCAAGGCCGCTTCGATCGCTTCGGTGTCGTTTGCCACCTCTCCGATGTCCTCGGTGTGCCATCCGTACGCCTCGAACCTCTTCGCTACGTCGTCGGAATAGGCGAGCTCGGTGGGCCCGTCGATCGAAATGTGGTTGTTGTCGTACACGTAGACGAGCTTCCCGAGCCCGAGGTGGCCTGCCAACGAAGCGGCTTCGTGGCTGATTCCCTCCTCGAGGTCGCCGTCGGAGCAGATCACGAAAGTGTGGTGGTCGACGAGATCGGAGCCGAAGCGAGAGCGGAGCCACCTTTCGGCCAGTCCGAGACCGACGGCGTTTGCGAATCCTTGTCCGAGGGGGCCGGTGGTCACCTCGACTCCGGGTGTCATGTGGACTTCGGGGTGCCCGGGTGTGCGGCTGTCCCATTGGCGGAAGCTCTGCAGGTCCGAGAGCTCGAGTCCGTAGCCGGTGAGGAACAACATCGAGTAGAGCAGGATCGATGCGTGGCCGGCCGAGAGGACGAACCGGTCGCGATCAGGCCAGGTGGGGTCGCTCGGATCGTGGCGCATGATCCGGGTGAACAGAACGTGAGCGAGGGGAGCGAGCGCCATGGCGGTTCCCGGGTGCCCGGAGTTCGCTTTCTGGGGGGCGTCCATGGCGAGGCCCCTGATGACGTTTATCCCGCGCTGTTCGAGTGCCTGGTCGTCCACGCCGTCACCGTACCCTTTGCGTCCGTCCTGCCCACACCTAGTTCTCAGTCGCCTCCGGTGTTGTCCCGCATGAGCGCCAACGACGCCGTGAATCCGTGAAGGAAGTTTCGCCCTCCGACGGGTCCGACCTCTCCAGCTGCGAAGAAGCCTGCAGCGGGCAGTGGTCCGAGCATCTCCGCCAGCATCGCGACGTCGTGGTGTGGTTCGTCGAACATGCGGGTGCCGCGGCCGTTGCACGTGAAGACGAGTGCGCCGTCCGCGCTCCGTCCCCGCAGCATCTCGCGCAGGTCCTCGTCCGCAGTCCGCGCGTCGCGCAGATGGAACTGCACGGTCGTGCCCACCGGCACTTCGTCGGTGACCGCGATCGCCCCGAGTTGCCGGTCGGCCCCGATGACGTTTCGCACTAGGAAGTCGCCTCTTCCGAAGCGCTCGCGGTGCTCGTCGATCACACGGCCGACGTGCAGTCCTCCCATCTCGAGCAGGTTGACCTCGTCCTCGGAGAGTGAGTGATGAGCTTGCGCCACGAGCCGCTCGAGAGCAGGTCGGCCTGCCAGCTCGACAATGACGTTTCTCTCCGACTTGGTGACCACGAGCGGGTCCCCGAAGGGCCGGCAGCCTTGCGACACGACCGCTTCTACCTCTACCCCGGGTCCCAGGATCGCTCCCACGGCGCCGCTCGTGCGGATTCGGCGACCCGACGCCAGCCGGTTCCCTCCGGGTCCCCTCGCGGCCGAGGCCATCCCTCCGACGACGGGCAGTCCGGGAAGGCGGGTCGCAAGCTCCTCGAGGAACTCCCCGACGGGAAAGCTGTACGGATCCGCCACCAGTAGGAGAGCCTCAGGATCGAACGGGATCTGCGTGGGCCAGCCCGAGACCGTGGCCAGGTCCGACGTCCCGTCGAAGCTTGCGTCTAGCGACAGCGGGAGCAGTGGGCCGGTACGTCCGGCGAACAGGGACACGGCTGCGCTGTGCTCGATCTCGCGGTGAGGGCCGACGACCGACTCGGCAGCGCAGCCGAGGAGAGCCAAGGGGTGCAGGAGATCGTCGATCGCAGCCGCCGCATCCTCGAGGGCGCCGGCGTGGGGTGGGGTGACGAACACCACCGCCAAGTCCGGACGTTCACCCAATGATTCGAGGACCGCTCCGGCAACCTCTCCGATCGCGTGGGCCGTCACCGGGTGCTCGCTCAGAGCTGCGGCGAATGGCATCGATCCGACCCTACCGCTGCACACCTCGAAAGGTCCTCGGGAGAGACCCGGGAAAGCCGTTCGAAGGAGGGGCTTCGAAGGGCTGGGAGTAGCGTCTTGCTCGTGCCCGATCCACAGGTGCAAGTCCAAGTCCCGCCCAACTGCGACCTCACGCTCGGAATGGTCTGCGTCGACAAATCCCTCCCGGGACGCACTGTCTGGAAGATGCCGGCCGACGAGCGCTTCGCGAATCCCGTGGGGATACTTCAGGGCGGATTCCTCGCTGCGTGTCTGGACTCGGCGATGGGAGCGGCGACAGTCACCTGGGCGCGAGGACGAAAGGTGTTCAGCGCGAACGCCGAGATCAAGGTCAGCTTTCTGGCTTCTGTGAGACCGGGCGGAACCCTCACCTGCACGTCCCAGGTGATTTCAGGTGGGGAGAGGATCGCCTTCACCGAGGGCGAGCTCGTGGACGACGAAGGGCGCCTGGTGGCCAAGGCCAGCTCGACCTACGTGCTTTCCCCCCGGGGTTAGGCGAAGTCCCGCGGCTCCAGCCGTCTGGAGAGCCGGCCGAACGTGTCGGAATCGGGCGGCCGAGCCGGCGGGCCGAAGGTGTGCGGGCTCGAACCGGTGCTTGCCAGCGTGGACCGAAGCGGGGGAGGATTGCGCCCCACGGCTAGACCGCCGAGAAGGAGCGACGTGGTGCAGCGTGGTGACGAGGGAGGTCGAGGCAAGGACCGAAGCGCGGTGAGCGCAGCCGGTGGCGACTTCGTTCAGCTGGTCGTCGACTACGCCAAGCAGGAGACGTTCGGCCCCGTGAAGGGGCTCGCGCGCTTCGTAGCATTCGGTGTGTCGGGGTCGATCTTTATCTCGGTCGGGGTCGTGGTACTGCTCGTCGCCCTCCTGCGTCTGTTGCAGACCGAGACCGGCTCGACCTTCGGTGGCAAGCTGTCTTGGCTCCCGTACCTGATCACTGGTGGCGCAGCGGTGTTGGTGGCAGGCCTCGCCGGGTGGCGCATAACCAAAGGCGCGGCTTCCCGATCGGCGCGGCGGGACTCGGAGAGGAGCTGACTTGGCGACCGCAAGGATCACACGCGACGACTTGGAGAAGAAGCTTCGCCAGGTCTCAGGCGATCTCGACGACACCGTCGAGTCGGCCAAGCCCAAGCTGCTCGCGGGAGCCGTTGCAGGTGTCCTCGTGATCGCCGTGCTGGCATACCTCCTCGGTCGCCGCCGGGGTCGCAACCGCTCCGCCCTCGTAGAGATCAGGAGGATCTGATCTTGGACCGGCTCCTGAGCACCCTCGTCTCGCGTGCGATTCGGCGCGGACTGCGTGGTGAGCCGGTGTGGCTGGCGGTCGGTGCCGGAGCGTGGCTGTTGCGCAGAGCGAGACAGCACCCCGAGAGGACGATATGGAGCGGAAGGGTCTCTCCCGGGGACCGGCTCCTCATCACGACGTTCGATCCGCAGAGCCCGAGCAGCACCGCCGCGCTGTCTGAGTGACCGGCCTCTCAAGCCCTGCCCGGGGTCCGATTCGCGCCGGGGAGAGGGTTCTGCTTCTCGACCCGAAGCAGCGTCGGTATCTTCTGACGCTCGCGCAAGGACAGTTGTTCCACACACACGCCGGAATTGTTGCCCACGACGATGTGATCGGCCTGGCGGAGGGTGCGGAGGTGTGCGGCTCCACCGGCAGGCGTTTCGTCGTGATGAGACCGACGCTTGCCGACGTGGTGCTGAAGATGCCCAGAGGCGCCCAGGTGATCTACCCCAAGGATCTCGGTGCGATCTTGCTTGGTGCCGACATCGGACCCGGGATGCGCCTGCTCGAAGCCGGGGTCGGATCGGGGGCGTTGTCGATGGCTCTCTTGCGCGCCGGGGCCGAGGTGACCGGGTACGAGGTCCGACCGGACTTCGCGAAGACCGCCAAGACGAATGTCGCCGAGTGGCTCGGAGGGGACGTGCCCTACCGGGTCTACGAGCGCGACGTGTACGAGGGAATCGACGAGAGCGACCTCGACCGAGTGGTGCTCGACCTGCCCGAGCCGTGGCGCGTGCTCGTCCACGCGGAGAAGGCCTTACGTCCGGGGGGAATCCTCCTCGCCTACCTGCCGACGATCAACCAGGTGTCGCGGCTCAGGGCAGAGATGAGCCGAAGCCGCTTCGCGATGGCCGAGACCTCAGAGCTGCTGCGCAGGACCTGGCACGTCGAGGAGAGGTCGGTCCGCCCAGACCACAGGATGGTGGCCCATACGGGCTTTCTCACCACCGCCAGGCTGACGACCCCTTCCCCCTGACCTCCCCGGAAACCGGGTTCCGGGGACTCAGCTCTGCTCGATGAAGATGCACTCTCCGGGGCACTCTTCGGCCGCTTCGGTTACTGCGTCCTCCAAGTCTCCGGGAACCAGCGCCATCCCGGCCGAGCCCCCGGGCTCGTTCTTCACCTCGTCGCCCTCCTTGACGTAGGCGAGACCGTCGTCGAGCAGGGTGAAGACAGCCGGTGCGATCTCCTCGCACAGGCCGTCACCGGTGCACAGATCCTGGTCTATCCAGACCTTCATTGGTTCGCCTCTCGCCCGGGGAAGTCAGGCACGCAGCCTGGGACGGTAACGACGCCCAAATCAGGGTGTCAATTGCTGCCTCGGTACCACCCAGGTGCTTGCCCCCGCCGCTTCACGGCGGGTCGCTCCTTGCCGACATCCCAGGATACTGCTCGTCGTGGCGACTACGTACTTATGCGGCCCTCGAATTCGGATTCGACTCGGGACACATGGGAGAACCCGAGCGAGATTCCCGGCCCCACTAGCGGTGGTGGGCGCGCCCGGTCGGGTGCGGTGCAGTGTATGGTCCCGGCAGGAGGCCGTTTAGAGCTCGAGGGAGGTGGTCCCGACGGCTGAACCGGAGGATCGACGGCAGATGGCGCTCCAAGAGGAGCTGGAGCGTCTTCGCGAGCGCTCGCAGCGGGCGGAAGAGGAAGTGGCTCTCCTGCGGCGGCGTCTCTCGGAAGGCCCCGGAAGGGTCCAATCCCTCGAGGAGCGTCTCTTGGAGTCCAAGGGCCAGCTCGCGCAAGCCGTCTCTCAGAACGAGAAGCTGACCTATACGCTCCAGCAGGCGAAGGAGCACATCGCCGCGCTCCGCGAGGAAGTCGACAAGCTCACCCAACCGCCCAGCGCGTACGGCACGTTCCTTCACGCCAACGAGGACGACACAGTCGACGTCTTCTCGGGAGGCCGGAAGATGCGCGTCGCAGTGCACCCGGAGATCGAAGTCGCCGACCTGCGTCGCGGCCAGGAAGTAGTGCTGAACGAGTCGCTGAACGTCATCCTGGCTCGCGAGGGCGAGGACTCCGGCGAGGTCGTAACCCTCAAGGAGATGCTCGAAGACGGTCGGCGGGCGATCGTCTACGCCAGAGCCGACGAGGAGAGGGTCGTCGAGCTTGCAGACACTCTTTTCGGAGTGCACCTGCGCGCCGGCGACGCTGTCCTCATGGAGACGCGCTCGCAGCTGCTCGTCGAGAAGCTCCCCCGTCCGGAGGTCGAAGAGCTCGTCCTCGAGGAGGTGCCGGACGTCACCTACTCGGACGTGGGCGGGCTCGACACCCAGATCGAGGCCATTACCGACGCCGTCGAGCTCCCGTACCTCCACCGGGCGCTGTTCGGGGAGTACCGCCTACCGGCGCCGAAGGGGATCCTCCTCTACGGGCCGCCCGGCTGTGGCAAGACGCTGATAGCCAAGGCCGTGGCGAACTCTCTGGCGAAGAAGGTCGCCGAGGTCACGGGCAACGCCAACATTCGGAGCTACTTCCTGAACATCAAAGGACCGGAGCTTCTGAACAAATATGTGGGTGAGACCGAGCGGCAGATCCGTTTGGTGTTCCAGCGCGCCCGTGAGAAGGCCGAAGAAGGCGTTCCCGTGATCGTGTTCTTCGACGAGATGGACTCGCTCTTCCGGACGCGTGGTACGGGGATCAGCTCGGACATCGAATCCACGATCGTGCCCCAGCTACTAGCCGAGATCGACGGAGTCGAGACCTTGCGGGACGTGATCGTCATCGGCGCTTCGAACCGAGAGGACCTTATCGACCCGGCTATCTTGCGTCCCGGTCGTCTGGACGTGAAGATCAAGATCGAACGGCCCGACGAGCACGCTGCCACTCAGATCTTCTCTCGCTATCTGACTCCGGACCTCCCCTTGGAAGAGAGCGAGGTCGAGCGTCTCGGAGGCGGGGACCCTAACAAAGCCGTGCGTTCGATGATCGAGAAGACGGTCGAGGAAATGTACAGGGCCGACGACGAGAACAAATTCCTCGAGGTCACTTATCAGAACGGTGACAAGGAGCTTCTCTACTACCGCGACTTCGCCTCCGGGGCAATGATCGAGAACATCGTGAGGCGCGGCAAGAAGCTGGCCATCAAGCGGGAGATCGCGGGTGAAGGCAGGGGCGTGCGCACTTCGGACCTCATCGAGTCCATACGGCGTGAGTACAAGGAGAACGAGGACCTCCCGAACACGACGAACCCCGACGACTGGGCCCGGATCTCCGGAAAGAAGGGCGAACGGATCGTCTACGTCCGCACGCTGCTCACCACTTCCGACGAGACAACTGGCGGTCGTTCGATCGAAAGAGTCGGAACCGGCCAGTACCTCTGAGGACTGAGGTAAATCAGCCTTTTCAGGCTCGGCAGCCTTCACAGCCGAAGCTGAGTCCCATGACCTGCTCGTCGGGCTGCGGGTACTAGGGTCGGATCGTGGCGGTAGCGAAGATCTGCGGTCTGGAGACCGAGTACGGCATCCACCACACGGGTGCGGAGGGGAATCCGGTCGCGTCCTCGTCTCTGCTGGTGAATGCTTATGTGTCGGACCTCGCCCGCGTCGACTGGGACTTCGAGGACGAGTCGCCGGGCAACGACGCACGTGGTTTCGCCCGGGAGGGGTCTCTTCCTCCTGAGGTCGAGACACACCTCGTCAACGCGGTTCTGACGAACGGCGCTCGCTACTACGTCGATCACGCTCATCCCGAGCTGTCGACGCCCGAGTGCGCTGACCCTCTCGAGTTGGTCCGTTACGACAAGGCGGGAGAGGAGATCCTCCGACGGTCGATGACGGCAGTCGGCAGGTTCCTTCCCGAAGGCCAGGCGATCGTCGTCTACAAGAACAATTCGGACGGCAAGGGCAACTCCTACGGGACACATGAGAACTACTTGATGGACCGCGCGGTGCCGTTCGCTCGCATCGCCCAGTTGATCACTCCACACTTCGTCACTCGTCAGCTGTACACGGGAGCCGGGAAGGTGGGTTCAGAGGCGTCCTCGTCCGGACGCGACATCTACTTCCAGCTCTCGCAGCGCTCGGAGTTCTTCGAGGAAGAGGTGGGACTCGAGACGACTTTGAAACGGCCGATCGTGAATACACGCGACGAGCCGCACGCGGATCCGCAGAGGTACCGCCGCTTCCACGTGATCGTGGGTGACGCAAACCTCGCCGAGGTAGCGACGTTCCTAAAGGTCGGAACTACGGCCCTGGTCCTGGCCATGATCGAGGACGACGCCTTCGGATCCGTCGACCTCACGTTGGCCAACTCGGTTAAGGCGATCCGCCAGGTGTCCTACGACCTGACCCTGAGCGAGCCGCTCGACATGGCCGACGGGCGACGAGCGACGGCGATGGAGGTGCAGTGGGAGATCTACGGCCTCGCGAGCAAGTACTGCGAGGACCGAGGACTCGAGTGCCTGGGAAGCGACGAAGTGGGCCGTGAGGTCCTTCGGATCTGGGAGGACGTGCTCCACGGTCTGGAGACAGATCCGAACACGGTCGCCACCCAGGTGGACTGGGCCGCGAAGCTCAAGCTCATCGAGGCTTACCGCGAGCGGCACGGCCTCGATTGGGGCGACCACCGGCTGTCGGCCCTGGACCTGCAGTACCACGACCTGCGGCCCGAGCGCTCGTTGTTCGACAGGCTGGAGACCGAGCACCTGGTGGATCGCGAGGAAGTCCTTGCGGCGGTCACCGAGCCCCCGAGGCGGACCAGGGCATATTTCCGAGGTCAGTGCCTCAGGCGCTGGGCATCCTCGGTGGCCAGCGCCAATTGGGACTCGCTCGTGTTCGACCTGGGTACCGATCCACTCAGGCGCGTCCCTATGATGGACCCGCTTCGTGGAACCGCCGAGCACACAGAGGAACTCATACGTGGAAGTTCCTCGGTGTCCGAGCTGTTGACACGATTGAGCGGCTAGGGAGTAGGAATGGCAGAACGGGAGTTGAAGAAGAAGCCGGCCTCGGCACCGCGAGAGGACCAGGCGGTCGAGGACGCCGAGGCACCAGCCACGTCCGCGCAGGGCGAGAAGCTGAAGGCCGAGCTCGACGATCTGCTCGACGAGATCGACGAGGTCCTCGAGGAGAACGCCGAGGAGTTCGTCCGCAACTACGTGCAGAAGGGCGGGGAGTAACCACGTGGGTCTGAAGATGTTCGAGCCCGGGGAGGACCCGGGCCCGAGCTTCGCCGCCCTCCTTCGAAGAAGCCATCCTGGCGCAATGCCCCTGGGCGGGAACCCGAGTGCCGGCTTCTTGGGAACCAAAGACGTATCGGAAAGGGGGCTCGGATTGGAGCTTCCATATCGTCACGGCACGACCGTGGCCGCCCTTCGTTACGTCGACGGGGTGGTCATGTCGGGCGACCGCCGGGCGACCGAGGGAAATCTCATCGCCCATCGCGCGATGGAGAAGGTGTTTCCGGCAGACCGGCACTCGGCAGTCGCCATCGCCGGCGCAGCCGGGCCCGCCATCGAGATGGTGAAGCTCTTCCAGACGCAGCTCGAGCACTACGAGAAGGTCGAAGGGGTGTCTCTCAGCCTGGAGGGAAAGGCGAACCAGCTCGGCCAAATGGTGCGTGAGCATCTCCCCATGGCGATGCAAGGTTTGGTAGTCGTGCCGCTGTACGCCGGTTACGACTTGCGAAGACGCGAGGGCCGGATCTTCACCTACGACGTGACGGGAGGACATTTCGAGGAGGCCGACCACGCGGCGACTGGTTCGGGCGGTCGCGATGCCCGCACGACGATCAAGCTTGGCTGGAGGCCCGGCCTGAGAAGGGAAGAGGCGATCGAGCTGGCCGTGCGCTCCCTGTACGAAGCCGCGGACGAGGACTCGGCTACCGGAGGGCCGGACGTGGTGCGCGGAATATTTCCGATGGTGGCAACCGTGACGGTCGAGGGCTATACGGAGGTGCCTCAGGCCGAAGTGGCCGAGAGGTTCGCAGCGCTCGTCGAGCAGCGCGGGCTCGGGCGTGGCAGGGCGGGTGGTTCGCCATGACGATGCCCTTCTACGTGGCCCCCGAACAGGTCATGAAGGACCGGGCTGAGTACGCGCAGAAGGGAATTGCGCGTGGTCGCTCCCTCGTTGCAACGGTCTACGACCAAGGGATCCTGATGGTGGCGGACAACCCGTCGCGCTCGCTGCACAAGGTGAGCGAGATCTACGACCGCATCGCGTTCGCCGGCGTGGGCAAGTACAACGAGTTCGACCGGCTCCGCGAGGCCGGCATCC
>DAIQQK010000217.1:0-4351 GCA_036786835.1 Acidimicrobiales bacterium
AGCGGCTGGGACATAATCCGCCCCATCAGGCGGCAGAACGCAGCGTCGTCACCGGGTGCAGGCAGGGCCGTGTGCCGTAGGTGATAGTCGAGGTTGAAGTTGGGATCATCGACCCAGACCGGTCGGCCCAGCTCGAAGGGAACCGACCGCACCCGCTGGCGGTAGCGGGGGATCAGGTGGAACTTGGCGGCGATCATCGCTGCGATTTCGTCGAACGACGGCGGCGGGTCTCCAAACACGCAGACGGCCCCGATGTGCATATGGGCGATCCCGTCCTCCAGGTGGAGGAACTCGGCGTCGAGCGTGCTCATTCGCTCCATCGGTCTCCTCCCCCCGTCGAGGGGTGATAGGTGCACCATAGGGCGCCAGACATCGGGCTCTCTACCACAGACTCCTGCAAGCCTCGAGCTGATTGCTTTGTGACCGATTCAACCCGAGCCTTCCAACATCCGAAATTGTCAGGCTGCAAGGCACCCTCCTCGCGGCGCATTCCCACCAGAAACCGCCCGGAATTGCGCTCGGGCCTGGGACCTGCTCTAGCCGTTGCTCCCCCGCCGGCGCGCCTGGGACAGAACGCCCCGTACGCGCAGGTCCACAGTTCGAGCGGTCGCTGATGCGCGCCATATCGACGGATAGTTCTCGCGACGCTCCCAGAAACCATGGAACAGATCAGCACTGGTTTAGCCGGCGATCCCGGACGGTTCGCGAGAGTTAGAGATCGGGCAGTCGGGTAGGCCCAGGGGCACACTGCACCCGGCAGGACGGTCGCGCGCCGTGGGCTATTGCCGCTAAGTACCAGGTCGGACGTCGGTCGGCTTTGGTATCTGATTGACGAGCTCCACCACCTCATGGGGATGGACTACTGCGGGCAGGAGCAATTTCAGCAGGTCCATCAGGTGGAAGGTCTCCACCTCCAGGATGGCTTTGGCATTGGCGGCGATGTGGCGGATGTCGAACCTCGTGGGTGAGACCGGGATGACCGGTCTATCGAGTCGCAGGAGACCGTAGACGGCCTCCATGGCGGTGCGGACGGAGGTTTCTGCGGTGAAGACGCAGTCATCGTCCACCTCGACGAACTGGCCGAGGAAGCCGAGGTTGACGCAACCGTCAGGGATGACCCTCGGGCGGTCGCCGATCGCCCGGGGCATGAACTGGCTCGTGACGTAGGGCATGCCAGCAAGTGACACCTTGGCGTGGGCCAGGAACTCCTCGATGCGGTCCCCGTACCCGACGTGATAGAGGAATTCGGTGAGGATCTCGTTCCCGGTGCACTCCACCATGGGCTTCTTGACGTAGTCCCCGACGTTGTTCCCTCGCAGCCCGTAGGCCCACAAGACGTCCGCGTTGTCGGGCTGGCTGGGGAAGAAAGGCTTGGAGTGGATGATGAACCCGAGATCCCAGCCGGAATCCTTCACCGTGACGCCGCCGCCGGTGCCCCGCTTGTCGCCACTGACCTTCTCGATGTAGTCGACGAAGTCCGGGTAATCGACGAGGGTGACGAAGAACGAGATCCACCGAGTCTTCTCCGGCCAGCTGATGAACTTCTCCGGATGCCCGAACTTCGGGTCGAGCGCGGCCAGCTTCTCCCACAGGGTGAAAACGCCGCGGTCGTGGCGGTCGAGATTCCAAGGCACGGCGGTGCCGTTGTCGCCGTAGGTGGTGTTCTGGGTCAGCGACCCGTTGGTGAAGAATACGAGGTCATCGGCCGTGAGGTTGATCTCGGAGCGACCTTCCGCCGACTGGATGGTGAGGCCCGTGATGGTGGTCTTCCCGCCCTCTGATTCGAGGGCCATATCGACGACCCGTGTCCCCAGGGCAAAGCGGACCCCCAGCCCTTGGAGCCAGACAATGAGCGGGCGGATGATCGAGTCGAACTCGTTGTACTCGGTGTGCAAGAGGCCTTCCAAGCGCGGCATCACCTCGGCGAGGTGCATGAACCGCAGCTGGTAGCGGCGCATCTCCATCACGCTGTGGTAGTCGTCGAACGACAGGATCCGGGAGAACATCAGCCAGAAAATCGAGTCGAAGAAGCTCGGTGGGAACCAGTCACGGATGGACATGTCCTGCAGATCGGCTTCGGGCGTGACGAGCAGGCGAAGGAACTGTGCCGCGCAATCCTTCAGAAGCATCGGTTGGGACTCGTAGTCCGCCTTGTGTCCCTGCTTCTCGATGATCCGCCAATGTGACGAGATCGGCTCGCGGCAATTGGCCTCTCGCGTCTCGTCCAGGACGGTGCGCCCGGGTCGCTTCAGGGAGGGCACCTTGCTACAGAGGTACCAGAGGCACTCCATGTGCGCCTCGAGTTCGCGCTCGCCGCGGCAGACGTAGCCTGTCGGCGGATCGCCGGTAGCGTCCATCGACCCACCCAGGACCGGTAGGTCCTCGTAGACCGTGATGTTGCCCGCTGGCATATGGGCATCGGTTGCCAGGAACGCTGCCGCAGCCAGGCCACCGATCCCACCGCCGATGATGTGTGCGGTCTTTCGTTCGATGTCGTCCGGAATGGCGGCGTTTACCTGATCGTAGAAGAGCATTTCGTCGCCTCACGTTCCCGATCTCTCTTCCGCAGTTAACTCGCCATCTCCGGCATTGACTAGGGCAGATGGCCTCTAATTCTCCGCCGGAAAGGACCTGGTTGCGCGTGTAGCCCATCCTGGAAGTGCCTGATCGCGCAACAATTGCAAGCACCGAGAAGTCTGGGCACCGCAGTCCGCTCGGCATCGACGCTCGAGGACGGCTAATAACGACGCCCCCTAACGACGCCCGAGGTTGACGCTTGGCAATACCGAACAGTGTCCCAGAACGTTCGACTGGCACCTCGCCTCGAGGTAACCCCGATCGCCGGCAGTGAGCGCACCGATCTGGCGCGAGAATTGACTTTCGGACAGGTATCCGGTCGCAAGACAATTCGGGCGTTAGGTGGGCCGAATATTACAGAGCTAAAGGCGGAGTGGTCGAGGGTGGACGGTCACAGGCGACTCTATCGTGAGAGGCATTTCCTCCACCTTCCAGAACAAGTTCGGATCGGCGACGACGAGCACACCATGATGCGCCATCTACGCAACCGCACCAGGCCGACAGTTGCCGGTGCAGATGGTCCAATGCAATCAATGTCCGGGGCACTGTCAACCGCTGGGGGGGGTCCGGCGAGCTGCACGAACACATTGCCGCCGCCAGTTGCCCCGATCCCGAGGCCATTTGTGGGCCATGAGTGCGAGTATTGTTTTGCGGTGAAACATATGAGGGCAACGGCGGGGGCATCTATGGCCCTGATAGCCACAATGGCCCTGGCGGGGTGTGCGAAGGCAACAACTAAGCCCAATACAACTCCGACGAGTGTTCCCACATGGGAATCCCCGGATGGGAATTACCACATTGCGTTCCCGGGTTCGCCAAAGCCAGTACCTGGACAAGGGCCGGAGAACTTCAGCTACACCGACAACGCCACACGTACAGGTTTTGGAGTTAACGAAGATCCAACCCAAGTAGCGCCTTCGAGCTCTCTGGCGCCAGTTGCCGCTCAGTTCCAACAACAGTGGTCCGTCGGTGCGGCCGGGCCAGCCACAGTTACTGTTTCAACAATCGCCGGGGTCAGCGGACTCGCCTATCGGTTCACTTGTAATGGCAACAACTGCCCACTTGGTGTTTCAGCGCTTCGGCAGTTACTGGATGCACAGACTGTTTATGTATCTGGTGTGGTAGCGGTTAGCCCCCAGGGTCATGTCGTGTCGGCAAATGTTGTTTCGGTTTCTTCACAGATTCCGGGCGGGGCAGCGTTTCTTGGCTCATTAGGCTTTTCGTAAGCCTCGAGGCCGGCTAGCTCGAAGGGCCGGGCCATGAGTGAACAATCGCCGGGGTCGGGTGGTGGCAATCAGGCGTAGATGGTAAGTGGTACCCGCCGGAAATGCAGCCGAATTCCCAACGGCGGGCTCAACCGGTCAATGGAAGAAGCGCACCTATTTGGAGCGTTGGGCTGAATAATCTACGACGCCAGACTCATCGCAAAAGACCCACCCCTCGGTCCATTCACCTGGAAATCGGGTTGCTCGGCGTCAGGGCGGGCGATCACGGTGTCGGTGACACACGTGAGGTCGATGACACCGACTGATCGCCGGCCGTGTAGGGCCGTGCGGGCGGCTCCGTCAGCGCACGACGGTAGCTGCTTCTTCGCCGACCTGGTCGGTCATGGCCTCGTCGACCTCCGCGGCGGTCGGCGTGTGGGCGCCGCTGCGGAGGTGAGCCGTGTGCACGGCGCTGAGGAACCGCTCCGCGGCCTCGACGACAGCGTTGGCGCGGATCGAGGCGAAGGTCTCGAAGGCGTGCTGGGCACCCTTGAGCTCGAGGTAGTACA
>DAIQQK010000218.1:0-4344 GCA_036786835.1 Acidimicrobiales bacterium
CAGGTTTCAAAGCACCTACGGGTGCTCAGTGAGGTGGGACTCGTCAGGTGCCGGGCGGAGGGGCGTCGCCGGCTGTACCGCCTGGAACCGGAGCACCTTCGGCCGTTGCGCGAGTGGCTGGTCAAGTACGAGCAGGCGTGGAACGACCGGATGGATCGGTTGGACGACTACCTCAAAGAGCTACAACAACAAGGAGAGCCTCAGTGACACCTAATCGGCATGGAGCGGCCAGCATCGAATTTCCGAGTGAACTCGAAATTCTCCTCACCCGAGACTTCGAAGCTCCGATCGAACTCGTCTTCGACGTATTGACGAAGCCGGAGCATGTGCGCAAATGGTTCGCTCCATTTGAGGACAAGATGACGGTGTGCTCGATCGACCTGCGCGTCGGGGGGAACTACCACATGGTCTTCGTGACGGAAGACGGATCCGAGTGCTCGTTTCGTGGAACCTACTTGGAGGTCGAGCCGCCGACCCGCATCATCGAGACGTGGCTGTTCGAGGGCTGGCCCGATGCCGAGGCCGTCGAGACGGTAGATCTACACGAGACTGACGGAGTGACGAAGGTGACGAACAAGCTGGCGTTCCGCGACAAGGCTGGCCGTGACCACATGACCAAGACCGATGGCATGGAAGACAGCTTCGACAAGATGGAGGATTACTTGAGGTCACTCCTGGATCATCCAAATGGAACTGCCTCTGGAAGTTGAGGTTCGAGCCAGATGCCCCGTAAGGCGAGCGCCGCAGACGGTCCCCGAATGTGCAAGATCCTCGTCAAGGGGCCTGCCCCCCATGGTGCCGTTCGGGGAGCATGCAACTTTCGCGAGCACGCTGTTCGCTGGCGTGCCCCACCCGGGTGGATCTCGCCCGAATCCAGTCCGAAGCGATACCGAATCATCGCTTGTTCGCGTTCATCCATCTGCGCGAGCAGCTGATCGATCTCTGTTCCGACCGCGTGCGGGGCCTGGTCATCCTCATCGTCCGGCGACCTCGACAGGGCGACTGGGACTGATGCTCGGACTGACGAGCGACTTGAGACGCCGACCTTGTACTCCTCCTCCGGCATGATGTCCACGCAGAAATCGACGCATTCGCTGCAGATATAGACGCCCGGGCCGCCCATCAGCTTCTTCACGTGAGGCTGCGACTTCCCGCAGAAGGAACACCTCAGGGACTCTCCCACGTTCTGTGAGCGTACGGCGGCCGAACGGACGAAGCGGCGGCGGCGGCGGGCGCTTTGTGCGAGGCCGTCAGGTCGCATTCCTCGTGTTGGTTGCCCAAAGCGGCCAGCCCACGCTCGAATAAACGACCAGGTTCCCATCATTCTGCACTGCGAGGTAGGCGCCCGGATGGCCCTCGGTCGCAGTTGCCCACAGCGCTCGACCGGACGGCTCGTACAGGACGAGGTTGCCGTCAAGCTGCATCAATGCGTATACACCTGTGTGTCCGCGGGTATTGCTCGCCCAGGCGGCGTGGCCCGTTGGCGTGTAGAGGACGAGATTGCCGTCGAGCTGCATGACGAGCCTCAACCGACCGTCAGGGGATGAGAGAGACTGCCCCGGGTCGAGTTGCAGCCCAGGGTAGGCCTCGAACATATACGCCCGGCCGGTGTTGCCTGCCACCCCACCGCTTTCCGCCGGAGCACCGCAAACGGCGACGGCACCGGAGATGGCGACCGAGTCGCCGAGGGCCGACGTTGAGCCCCGCAGCTGGGCAAGCTGCTCCCAGCCCGTCTGGGTCTCGACAAACAGGTACGCAAGGCCGACTCCTGGGGCGCCTATCACGACGCTGGCACCCGAGACGGCAACGGAGCTGCCGAAGTAGTCGCCCGAAACGGAGCTTTGAAGCTCGGCGGTCTGTTGCCACCCGTTGGCTCGCTTGGAGAATATGTACGCCCCGCCGTAGCTGCCATTTGCCGCGCGAGCGCCCACCACGACGAGGTTGCCCGAGATGGCGACCGCGCTGCCGAAGTCGTCGAAGGGAACCGCACCCGAGTTCAGCAACGTGGCGGCTTGCTTCCAGCCGTTCGCGGTCTTGCTGAACACATAGGCGTGGCTGATACCCCCGTGGTCGTTGTAGCCACCGGCCACGATCGTCGTGCCTGAAATGGCGACGCCACCGCCGGTTCCGTAGCCGCCAGTCCCAAGAACTGCGGTTTGCTCCCATCCACTTGCGGTCTTCGTGAACACGTAATCCTGACCGGCTTGCTCCGCAAAGCCCGCGCTGACAACGATGGTCGTTCCCGAGATCGCGACCGATTCGCCAAAGTCCCCGAGGCTGTCTGAGCCAGTTAGCACAGCTGTCTGCGCCCAGCCCGTGGCGGTCTTCGTGAACACGTCGGCTTGGCCGCTCGAACTGGTCGGTCCCTTGGGATGGTATCCGGGGGCTCCGACGACGATCGTCGTCCCCGAGATCGCGACCGAAGTGCCGAAGTATTCGTGGGGCGCACTCGCTGCACTCTTCAGCTCAGCTCCCAGCTCCCAGCCCTTCGCGGTCTGCGAGAACACATAAGCTCGACCCGAGTAAGCGCCCTGGTCACCGACGACGGCGATGCTTCCCGAGATGGCGACCGAGCCACCGAAATCGCGGCCGGACGAGCCTTCGAGCTTGGCAAGTTGCATCCCGATCGGCGGAGCCGTCCGCGGGCTCACGGCTCTCGATGGAAGGCCGGATGCTGGCGCAGAGAGAGTCGCAGCAGTCGCGGCCAGCAGTGCTGCCAGTGCTGCCAGGCTGGCTAGGCGGAGCTTCGTCACAGCCACCTTCCCATCCCAGGCGGAGTGCCCGAGCACCTTCGCAAGCATGAACTCTAGGACAATCCAAGATCCTGCGTCGGTCGATAAGCCATGCTTGCCCCGAGCGGGCTCAGCCGGGAACGGAGCTAGCGATCCTCGGTCAGCTCGTGCGGGCTGCGCGAGCTACGGCGGCGCTAAGAGCTCACCCGCACGACCGACCAGGGAGAGTATTGGCCTGGCGCGCAGTCGGCGAACTGAGGGCGCCTAGCTGGCTGCCGCCCGCCTGGGGTTCACGGTTTCGATCTCAGCGACGCCACCGACACCGAGAACCCACCCGCCTCGTGGATCAACTCTGTCCCCCGTCGCCTACTCGCTCCGCCAGGCATCCTTGGTGCGAGAATGGACAGGTTGAAGGTCGAAAGGGGTCACCGTCCGCGACTGGTGGCGGTGGACATTGCGGGGCGTGGCTGCACTCGCGTTCTTACTCGGTCCCGCAGTCACGGCAAAATCGCCTGCCGGACTCGAGTAGCGCTCCGCACGCGGCGCACACGAGAGCTAACGATTCGCCGCAGTCCCCACAAAAACGCTTGCCGTCCGAGTTCTCGCCCCCACACGCTGGGCAGCGCATCGATCCCCTCCTCTGCTGCTCGAAGGCTACGACGCCATCGGCGGACGTGCATCCGCCAGGACACACGAGCGGTCAGCGCGGAATCGAGTGGTCCGGCGCAGGCAACCGGCCTCACCGGGTCACACACAGAATGACGCACGACCCAGTGAGGCGTGGTTCGAAGTGCGGCGCCCGACTCGGCGATCCTGAGCACCTGCCATCCTGCTTCCCGAGCAGATCGGGGCGAGCAGAACGCTCGGGGCCAGTGGACGGAGGTCTAGCGCCACCTTATGCTGCCAACACCTGGCGCGGTGGCGCCCGAGTCACTTACAGATCGGAGGGGGAGGCAGACATGGATACGGTTGCGCTCATGAAGCAGGTCATCGCGAGTACCGACAAGGTCGTGAAAGGTACCGATCCGACGCAACTTGGCGTCCAGTCTCCGTGTACCGAGTGGACCGTCCGAGACGTGATCAACCACATCACGGGGGGCGCGACCATGTTCGCGGTGTGCGTCGAACAGGGCTCAGTGCCAGACGATCTGCTCGGCAAGCTCATGGGGGGCGACAACCTCGGTGACGACTACATCAGGTCATGGGAGACCGCCTCGTCTCGGGCCCTGGCTGCCTTTGAGGCTCCCGGCGCCCTCGACAAGGTGGTCAAGTTGCCCTTCGGCGAGATGCCGGCGGGGGTCGCGTTGAACATCGCCGTGTTCGACGTTCTCACCCACGCGGCCGACATCGCTAGCGCCACCGGACAGACCATCGACGACACTGCGCTTGTCGAGACAGCGTTGGAGGTCGGTCATCAGATGATCGGCCCCGATCTCCGTGCGCCTGGCATCTTCGACGCCGAACAGTAAGCTCCAGAGGGTGCATCGCCCACGGTGCGCTTGCTCGCGTTCGCGGGTCGCAAGGTCTAAGCGGGCTCGGTTTTCGGCCGTCAGTAGCGGTTGTCGCAGTTCGAGTACAAGCGCAGAACGACACTCCAGGCAAGTACCGAGTC
>DAIQQK010000219.1:0-4330 GCA_036786835.1 Acidimicrobiales bacterium
GTGCGTTGAACTCACTGCCCGACTTCGCGGGTGGCGCTCCACGCACCGAAGCCGATGCTTTGAATCTCTATAAAGAGGAGACTGACCTCGAAGGCAAGCCTTATCCGACCGACGACCCCGGCGGTAGCGGCCTCGAGGTGTGCAAGGCGGCGAAGAGGATGGGGTGGATCACGTCGTACAGGCACGCCTTCAGCGTTCAACACGCCCTGTTGGCGCTGGTGGTGAGGCCGGTGATCACTGGGATCAACTGGTACACCAGTTTCGATACTCCGGCACCTTCCGGCCTCGTCGTGATCTCCAGCGGCGCCACCGTGAGAGGTGGCCACGAGGTCGTCGCCGATCAGATTGACGCCGCCGCCAAACTGGTCTGGTTCTGGAACAGTTGGGGTCCCGACTACGGACTAGGTGGCCGGTTCTGTATGTCCTTTGACACCTGGCAACAGCTCCTCGCTGAGCGCGGCGACGTCACGGTTCCGATTCCATGAGTCATCCCTCCGCACATGTTGGGGATGAGGCGTTCGGAAAATCTGCGCCGGTGACATGTGGTCGTACGGATGTCATCGAGGCCGCCAAGAACAACGCGTCGCGATGACGAAACCAGTCTGCCAATTCCACCCCGAAGAGCCCATCTTCCCCTATCGGTGGGAGACGCTCATCGAGAGTTGGCGACGTAGTCCAAAGTTCCAGGAACAGCTTATCGATATCCTCCGCAAGACCTTGAGCCCAGACGGCGTGCTCACACCAGGCGATATCGAGGAGTTCGAATCGATCATCACTGAGCAGCGCTGGACTCCAGACCTGGCGCGCCACATGAATGAGATGAAGGATGAGGGGGGATGCTGCCGCGAGTGTCTCAAAGAGCGGTTTGTCCGTTTGGCACGCTGGAGAGACGACGTCTAGTGTCGGAGGGAGTTGAAGGATGAGAGCCGATTCCTCACCACAGCCGCGCAAGTTCAGCAAGTCCGTGCGTCCGACACTTCAGCACCACCCACCGCTAGAAAGTTCGCCTACCAAATTGTTAGCATGCTGCCACTGAACCGACCTCCGTCGGACAGAGGTCGCCTCGCCGAGACTCCGACCGTCTGTTCGGTTGACGGAAGGAACTCTGTGGGCCTCGTCGGAATGGCTGGCTCACCTCCCGCCGTGGCTTTCTTGGTGATCACGAATCGGGTGCCGACCCCATGAGAATTCGCCATTCAATGCCCGATCGACGCCTCGACCCGCGACTTCGTGTTCTTCGACAACCCAGCTTAGGTGTTGCGTTCTCAGGGCTCCCAGCACATGATCGCCCGTTGGTTCTTTGTGGCTGCCCGCGATCGCGGGGTCACTCAGTGTTCGAGAGCGTGCCAATTGGTGAGTGCTGAGGATTTCGGAGATGGGACATAGAATCATCGCTGTTCCGGCCATGGCAGGTGACCCGGAGCATGCAGCGAGCCACGGTCCCGCGGTTCTGGAGAAATCACTCGCCCAGAGCGATTGTCGCCGAGCCGTGCGTCGGTTGCAAATTCCACGTTTTCCGGTCAGATGCGCCGGGCCTCACTCGAGGTCAACCGCCGTCTCGCCATCGTAATCAGTGAGGTCGTTGCCGAGGGCGACGTCCCGGTGGTGTTGGCCGGATCCTGCGATGTGGCAGCAGGGGTTTTGGCTGGGATTCGCGACGACGGAGTCGGAGTCGTGTGGATTGATGCTCATGCCGACTTCAACACGCACGAATCCTCCATCAGCGGCTTCTGGCCCAGCATGAGCCTCGCTGTGGTGGTCGGCGACTGCGGCGATGAGATCTGGTCAGAGTTGGCCTGGCACGGAGTTGCGGAGGAACGGGTGGCGCTGCTTGGGGTGCGAAGCCTCTCGCCCGCGGCCGAGTTCGATCGCTTGACACGGAGCCGACTACGGGTGGTAGCGTGGCGCGAAGGGCTGCCACAGGGCGATCCCGCGGCCCTGCTCAAAGAGCTAGCAGAAGAGGTTGAGCGTGTCTACGTACACGTCGACCTCGATGCCTTGGACCCCTCGGTCGGCTCTGGGGTTGTGGACTTCCCGTCCCCGGCGGACTCTCCTCGGCACAGCTGACAGACTTGCTGCATCGGGTGGTCGGGGGGTTCGCCGTGGTCGGAGCAACGATCGCCACGTACACGCCGGCCAACGACGATGGCTCGACGTTACGCGTCGATCTGCATGCTCTTCGAATCTTCGTCGGCTGCGATCGGTGAGCGCGGGGCGTCGAACCTAGCCTGGTCTCCGGACTTGACGAGCCCAGTGCCTGTCACCGATGGTGACGGTCGAGAATGGGTCTGAGTGGCGCTCGCAGGTCGTGCTTTTGGGACTCGCGGATCGCCTGACGTCGCCTCAAGGATTGCGTTGGTCGGAGGCCGTCTTAGCGACCCTAGCCCAGCTGGCTTCGCCCCACCAGAGAGACATTGCCAATCGCGTTCTCATAGTCGACCTCATCGGCTCGATCCAATTCGAGCATTTCGGGCAGCTCGCTGGCGCGGGTACGGCGATGATGACCAGGCTGCCGAGCGACGAACATCCACTGCTCTCGGTACCGCCGGCCGCCACGTCGGCTGACTGCGACCCAAGACCTCGAAACGAGCCTGAATATCGTCTTGGACGGCCTGGAGGCCTCATTACAGGTATTCGCAGGGGTTGAATTCGCCGCGAATCCCGCACTCAACGAATCGCGGTATCCAGTCACGTGGTGACTCGTGCTCGGCGTGCACGAAGCCGTGGTCAAGCGAGGCACGTGTCCTCTATATGCAGGGATCGGGCGGGGCGGATGATCGTGCCATCGCTCATCGAACCGCCCGGCGGCTCATCTCGCGGGCTGCAACGACAAACGCTGCGACCAGAGGGTGGGGCTCACATTCGGTGGAACGAGCCTGGGGGACGAACAGCGTAGCCACGAAGAATGGGAGGCCGGGCAACTCGAGAATCCGCACCTCGTCATCCTCACCAACCCCGCTCACGATAAGTCCGCCATCCTCGAGGGTCCGACGGTAGGCGGGGTTCAGGCCATAGTTACAGTAGAAAGGTTCGCTGACCTCGCCGTCTTCGTAGAACCGGGCCGCTCGGGTCCCCGGCACCAGCCTCACCGAGTGATTCTGGCCGGCAAGCGAGCAACTGAGGGCAGTGACCACAAGTTCAGAAGAGTCTGGGTTGCTCTCTTCATGATCGGCCTTGACGAACCCCAACACGTTGCGGGCGTACTCGATGACGACGTGCTGGAACCCACCACAGGTGGCGAGCAGCGGCACCCCCTCTTCGCGCGCGAAGCGAATCGCACGCAAGGCGCCGTCCATGTCTCGGTAGGGGCTTCCGGGAGCAATGAGGAGACCGGAATAACCCGATAGTCGCGCTCCCACGTCTGCGCCGATGTCATCGGTCGCGCACCAGTCGAAGGGAAGCGCGAGCGGGGCGCTGGCAAGGGCTTCGTCGGTGGCGATGTGCACCGGGTACGTCGGATTCCTGTCCCCCACGACGCCAATCCGTCCACGTGAGAGGCTCGTCCTGGTCGCGATAGATCCAGCTGCCATCAGTTGTCTCCTCACCGCGGATTTGGTGCCATGGCCGTGACCCTAGCCCAGACGAATGCGACAGGTCAAGCTGGACTGCGGATGGAATCCAGTACCAAATCCATCACCATCCAATCGGGAAGTCCAAGTTGGCGAGCAGATGGCCGTCAGCAGCACGGAGTTCTGCCGCCACTGCCGGAGAGCGTGGCTCCAGCACGTTGAGCGCGTGGTTCACCGCATCCCGAGCGGTCTCCGGGTCGGTTCGCCTCCGTTTACTGGATGGGTTGGCATAGCCTACAGCCCGTCGCTGTGCAACTTCGCCGAGCGGCACTACCTCGATGCCGCGACCGGAATGACAGTCCACGGCTCAATCCGGTGATGCGGACTGGTACCAATTCAGGTTGGAGTCGCCCGCTCGAATAGGGCGGCCTCCTCCAGCGGGCGACCCACTCTGTGGGCGTCGTACTGACCGTCGAGAGGATAGGGCGTCAATACCGGCGGCTTCCATCCGATCAGGAGCGTGTCGGCAGCCTTACCAAACCACCGCGCGCGGTGGTTTGTGGGGGCCTTTCCACACTCTGTGCCGTAGCTGTCTTGGCGAGGAACGTGTGGCACCAAGCCAGCGGATCCACTTCTACGCGCCGTCCGTCCGCTGCGGCGCCTAACGGACTCGCGCAGACGAGACACGGGTCCAGGTCAGCGAAGGTTCTCGCATAGGTCGGCGGGCGAGCTCGTACGCGAAGTGGAGCGTCGATGGCAGAACGCCGGACTGCTCGTAAGCGGAAAGCTCGCGACGAAGGTCATCTTCGAACGGCGTTGCG
>DAIQQK010000220.1:0-4325 GCA_036786835.1 Acidimicrobiales bacterium
AGCCAAGCATCGGCGATGGTGCCCTAAACCCAAGCAACCGCTTTCCCTTGGCTTGCACAGGACCTGGCCACCCCCCGGGAACGCGGCTCTGGACCTGCTACGAACCCCCAGGTCCAGGGCATTGCTCGACTTCGCAGCAACTCCGGCGAAGAGACGTCAAACTGTGAGCCAGCAGGCGCGAAACGTGCATCTGACTCAAGCCGATCCGTGTTGCGATCTCAGACTGTGTCAACCCAGCTACAAATCGCAGGCGCAGGATGTCCCGTTCGCGCTCGGGGAGGGATTTGATATGAGGCTCGAGGGTGGCACGCCACTCGATGGTGTCAATCTCCTGGGCTTCGGTGCCGATGCGTGATCCCAGGCCTTCGTCGTCGGTGCTGGCGCCGTCAAGTGACGTGGAGCGGTAGGACTGTCCGGCCTCGAAAGCCTCCAAGACCTGATCCTCGGGAGCGCCCGTGTCGGCGGCGAGTTCCGCGATGGTGGGTGACCGACCTAACTCCTGCGACAACGCGGCGACAGAATGGTTGAGCTGCAGATACAGCTCCTGCAAGCGTCGGGGGGCGCGGATAGCCCAACCCTTGTCGCGAAAGTGGCGCTTCAGCTCGCCGAGGATCGTCTTGCTCGCGAATGTCGTGAACTCGACACCCCGATCAGGGTCGAACCGGTCGACCGCCTTGATCAGCGCCAGAGAGCCGACTTGGACAAGGTCGTCGTAGGGCTCGCCCCGATAGGCGAACCGTCGAGCCAGATGGTGCGCCAGCCCGATGTGCGCCTCGATCAGAAGAGAGCGGAGTTGCTGGTCCCTGCTTCGAGCGTACTCAGAGAACATCTCCCTGAGCTCTTCGCGGGGACGAGTTTCAGTGGGATTCACGCCTAGAGCTTCCTGACGCGCCGCAGGCGCAGCCATACCCGGTGGACACCCCCGATGGCATCTGTGCCGTGGTCGTCCACCAAAGCGTCCAGGATCCGCTGCGAGAGTTCGACGGGCAGAGGAGATTCGCTACTTTTCGGCTGGTGGCCGTTGTTGGCGGGGTCGCCTTCGGGGACCAACGTTCCCACGACATCCAGGGTTCCCTCTGCATCCCACTGGAAGAGCAGCGCGATGTGCCCAACTCGTCCGCCCGAGCGGAGCAATGTGATGCACAATTCGTCGATAGCGATCCGGAGGTCTTCGACCTGCTCGAAGTTGAACTCGGCGCGAGACGCCACCGCTGCCGCGGTCATGCGTGCCAAGAAGAGCATCTCCGGGTCGGCCGGGAGTGACAACTCCACGCGAAGCAGATCGTTGGCGACCGGGCTCGGAGCAGACATAGAGCCCATCACGACTTCACCGCTTCGCTCGGACTCGACATGATGCTGAACATCTCATCGAGCCCCGTGAGTTCGAGGAGCTTCAAGGTCTGCGGACGGGTCACCACCAGCCGCAGATCCCCTCCGCCGGCACGGGCTTCTTGGACGGCTTCGACCAGGACTCCGAGACCTGTCGAGTCGATGAACGAGACGTCTGTCAGGTTCACGATGACCAGGGAGGATCCGGCTTCGAGCAACGCGAACAGACGCTCGTGGAGATCGGGAGACGTCGCCACATCGATCTCGCCGCGAACATTCAGCACCGTAGCGCCGGACGGTCCGGAGTCCGTGACGTCGAAGTATGCATCGCTGGTCATCGCCTGGCCGCCCCTCTCGATCGTGCTTCGTCGTCTTACCCTTCGAGATCCGAGATTAAACCTTGTTCAGAATGCCCAGAAGCAGGCCTTGTGGCTCCCGAGTGACGACGAAAATTCATTCGTACCGTGGTCCCTTTCGACGAGGACCTCACCTGGACGAGGTCGCACAATTGATTCACGATCCACAGACCCCGCCCGGAGAGGCCTTCGACGTCGGGATGGATGCGACCGACAAGCGGTTCGTGGATGTATCCTTCGTCGGAAACCTCGCAGGTGAAGTCTTCTCCGGTCTGCCACATCCGGAGCACCCCCCCGCCGCCCGCATGGCGAAGGCTGTTCGATGCAACCTCGTTGACGGCAGTCGCTGCGTCGGCAGCTCGCTCCCCGGACATGCCCGCGAGCGCTGCCTCACGTGCCACGTCGTCACGAAGGTCACGCAACGACCCTGTCTGAAACGTCAAGTCGATCGATGCGGTCGGAGGCTCGGGAAGGGGTCCCGAAAGGGGGCTAGCAAGCTTGTCGAGCCCTCGATATTCCGGGCTGGTTGAGGACGAGCCGCCGTGACGAAGATAAGGATGGCTGTGACGCGCCTCGTGGAGCACCTCCGGCCCGAGCGCCACGGCGTCATAGGGGCACAGCAAGGTGAAGCCCGAACAACCGGCAAAGGCCAAATTCAACAGCGACTCATGGAGCTGGCACTCCACGAGCTCGGCCGGGGTTCGTTCGGCCCAAATGGGCTCTCCGATGCCTCGCATCGAGTGCTCACTGTGCTCGTCCACGAACTCCGACCAGGCTGGGATGATTCTGGCTGGGTTGAGACCGACCTCGTCCATGTCGGCGAACCTCACCGCCTTCGCCGCTGACTGGAACCGGTCTCGAAGCAGATCGATCTTGCGCGAGCTCACGACGACGAGAATGGGCTCCCCCGCCGCAACAGCGTCGCCAATGAAAGCCGTTGTCCCATCGAGGAACTGCCTCTCACTGTCATAGAAGAAGGCCTCGTGTCGGAAGGGTCCAACGGACTTCGATGTCCCGGCGAGCAGGGAAGTGCTCATGGCGCGCCTGCCCCAGGCGGCATGGAAGCTCGCCAATCGCGGGGCGTCCCCATGATCCTCCTTGACTCGTCTATCCCTCAGAAAGCATATCGTCCCAGGTCACGGCCCTGATTCTTTCCTGATCTCCGCCGGGGGCGGTCCTTCGAAAGTCCTTCGGTACTCAAGCTCGCCTGTGAGAGGGCGGTGGCTGCTACGACCCGTAATGGCTCTTCAACTGCCATTGAGAGGGTTATGCCCCGTGCCAGGGCCCGCCAAACATCTTCAGGGAATACGGCCTTCGCCCACGTTCTCGGCACCACGCTCGGCCATCTCCTGGTAGTGATCCCTGACGTCAGGATCGACCTGGCGCTCTTCGACCTCGACGTCGTCCTCCTCGGGCGTGTCCGCTGTGTAGGCGACATGGGGGGCACGAGCCTCCTGGGCCTCAGCTTTTCGAGTGGCATCGCAGAGATGGGCGGGTTCGTTCATGGAAGGACCTCGTTCAACGGTTCTGCCGAGAGTCGCTTCTGGACCCCCATGCACGCCAAGCAATACCCCCATCCAGTGCCCGCTAATCAGGCGCCGGCCTGTCGGCGTCGGGTACTTCCATTTGGAACGCGTCGGCCAGCCCTGTGACCTCGAAAACCCTTCGCACATGGGGTCTCGGGGAAACCACCTGCAAGGTCCCCCCGGCCTCCTGACACCGTTTGAGCCCTGCCACCAGGACGCTCAGCCCGGTCGAGTCGAGGAAAGCCACCCCGGCGAGATCAACGACGATCGACGCGACGCCGTCGCCCAGTACCTGCTGAAGATGGTTGTCCAGGACGGGCGACGTCTGGATGTCGACCTCCCCCGAGACCCTCACCACCACTGCCGAGTCGTGCGACCGCGGCTCGGAGTCCACCGTGACCCTCAGCTCGGGCTCGACCACCGAGTCAGCTCCGTTCTCTGCTCTGCCGACCTTCGTCGGCTGGGTTGATCGCCCTTCGGGCGCCACGGTGCGGTCACCGAGGACCACGATTTTCGCACGCGAGGCCTCGGACCACCCCGAATCGTCCCCAGCTGCCATCCCCCACAGCTCTTTCCCCAGGTCACGAGGGAGTTTGCCGGAATCGGGAATGCACGAATGACAAGGCACGATGTGGGTAGGTTCTCGGCATCGAAGTACGGACGGGATTACCTGCGAAAGCGACCAGTGCCGCCGCGGCTCGCGATTTCGCGAGGTCGGCTGTGGCTGAATGGGGCCTCTCGGCCCTCGACGACGCTGTGAGCCTGCTGGTGACCGAGCTCGTCACCAACGGCGTGCGCCATGCCGGCACAACCCTCGAACTCGTGCTCAGCTTCGACGGAGCATGCCTGCGAATAGCCGTCACCGACGGCGATCCGCGGCCGCCGGTAGCGAGAAACCGGCAGGAGCTGACAGTGGGTGGATGGGGGCTCACGCTCATCGACGCGCTGTCGACTGAGTGGGGTACCGACGTCGACGACACCCAGGGCAAAACAGTTTGGTTAGAGATCGATACGACCCGAATTCTTTCGCCCGCCGGACGCGACGACAAGAACTCGGCGAACTAGTGCCGTGACCGGCAACGTTGGGGGGTCGCGTCCACCACTTTGACGCTCA
>DAIQQK010000073.1:0-16036 GCA_036786835.1 Acidimicrobiales bacterium
GCGAGCCCGGGGGCGATCACAGAGGCGAATCGCGGGGACTCGTCCGGCGCCAAGGCCATCGTGGACATGATGCCGGTGAGCTTGGCCTCGAACTGGATCGTGCCGTCGAGATAGAAGTACCAGAAGAACCCGTAGTCGTAGTTCCCGACAGTGGCTATGGAGCTCACCACGAGCCTTCGCGACCGGCGCACCTCGCTTCGTCCTGAGCGCATGTCGTTGTGCTTCCACAGGATCCCGTAGTCCTCTTCGTGCATGCATATTGCGTTCGGAACCGTGTAGGGAAGCCCTTGCTCGGAGCCGAACACTGCGTCGAAGTAGTGGATGAGCCCGAGGCAGTCGCATCCGAGCTCGAGCGAATTCACCATGCGGCCGAGTCCCCACTCACCCACGTCGAAGGCGTTCTTCCAGCCGTGAAGCGGGCCGGGGTCTCCGTACGGGACGACCATCTCGCTGACGGAAGCGCGGTAGACGACCGGGCGATTAAGACCCTGGTCCTCGTACCCGACCTGATGCAGGACCAGACCCTCGATCGCGTCCATCCCGACACGAAACGACCATCGCTGCCAGCGAACGAGGTTCCCCTCGACGAAGAAGCTCGCGCCCTCGGGCTGGGTGATCTCGATGGGCCTGAGATCCGATCGCAGCTCGCCGACGTGCTCCGGGTAGTAACGGCCCCGCTCCGGGGGGAGAGGGACGACGCCCGTGTCGAGCACTTCGAGGACCTCGCCCCTGCCCATGTCCACGAACGCGACGACACCTTCGATCGGCCGGGCGTACTGGTTGTCGTCGGGTCCCTCCCGTACGAACGCGATGCAGCGACAGATCCGCCTGCCGACCTCGTGGACCTCTCCGAACGAGCCCGCCGGCCACGGGTCGATCTGGACGGTGTCCATGTCCTCGATCCCGCGCCTCTTCATAGCGGCCTGCCACTCCGGGTCCTCGTGGAGCGCCACGATCGAGTTGAACGACTCCTCGAAGAGCAGGCCGGGTCGAAGGTCCTCTCTCTCCAGGAACGAGCGGACTTCACCGGTGCCGAGGCAGACCACGACGTCGAACACGGTCGCCTCCGGGCCGGGAACGACGACCAACCGGACCACGCGGTCGATCGAGGTCCCTTGTTCGAACCTCCGCATATCGGGCTTTGCCGGCTCCTCCAGTCCTATGTAAGCGAAGAGCGTGCCATCTTCGATCCGCGCGTCGGATCGCGCGATCGCGACGGCAGTCGAGATCTCGTCGGGGGTTAATGGCGACAAGGGATGAACTGACACCGACGTCAGGGTAGATGTCGTTTCTCGTGCCGGGCAACCGGTGAACGTCGCGACCGACGAGAGAAGCCCGCAGAGCCCCGAGGGCCGTCAGGCAGCCTGTGAGTAGTGGGCGTGGACGCCGTCGAAGGCGGTTTCGAGCGAAGGCCCGAGTCCGACGGTCGAGGTGCTCTCTCCGAAGTCGAAGCGCAGCTGCGAGGTGACCGCCTGGTCGATGAGCGGCCATGCGGTCGGTGGGTAGGCGTCCGGTGGCTCGCAGCCGTCGGTCGCGAGCTGGGCGATGCCCGCAGGCACCGGCAGATGGAGCGACTTGATCGCACCGCTCAGGCCGCCGTGCGCGCGGTTGATCGTGCACACGTCGTCGAAGACGTTGTGGCCGTATCCGTCGATCACGAGAAGAGCCTTGTGCACGGTGACCGAGTCGTAGAAGTGCTCGACGTCCGAGGTCGGAACGGACTTGTCCAAACTGCCTGAGATCATGAGCGAGGGGACCGGTTTCGACGGAAGCGGCATCGGGACGCCGGCGAGGGCGATCCAGCCGCGGATCGACGGATCGGCCGCCGTCACGGCGACAGCGGTCCCGCCCCCCGCGGAATGACCGAGGGTGGCGACCTCCGAGGCATCGACGTGACCGGAGAAGAGCGAGCCGGAGACAGCGTTCTGTTGCTCGACGTATCCGAGCGCGGCCAGCTGCTCGGTGACGTCGTCGGGAGGATTGTCCTGCTGCGCCTGACCGAGGATCACCGCGGTGATATCTCGCTTTTGCTGGTCGGGCGCCACCACGATCATCCCCCATGTCGCCAAGTGGGCCGTGAGAAAGCTCGACTGCTCGGGGTAGCCCCCGTATCCGTGGCTGAAGAGGACCAGGGGGTGGGCCCCGTTCGCCATCGGCACGTTCTGGTATGCGCTCTCGGGCACTCCGTCTGCGAACGAGGCCGGGACCAACGAAGCGATCGACGCCGGGACCCACGATCGCACGTGGTAGGTGTACGTCGAACGCCCCGCGACGTCTGTCTTGTCGACCGGGTACCACACGACGACCGGGTCACCGTTCACGTCGAACTGCGCGGTGCCCGCAGCGTAGGGTCCTGCCACCGAGAACTCCTTGTACTGGCCGGACCCGGGTTTCGCAGGAGAGCTGGTGCAGCCCTGCAGCACCAGAAGCCCGCCGAGCGCGAGGAGAACCGCCGTACGTCGTGTGGTGGGCACTACTCGACCCTCTCGCCGAGGACGCGCTGGGGTGACTTCTCTAGCTCCTCCAGCGTGGCGATGAACTTGGCGAAGGTCTTGTCGAAGTCAGCGGGCTTGCGCGCCCTCTTCGTTGGATTCGCGTAGCTGATGATCTGGTAGCGCGCCATGGAGTGCCAGGCACCGCGGGCCTTGAGAGCGTCCTCGACCGCCTTCACCTGCTCGGCGGTCTCGATGACCCTCTCTGCCCGGGCCTGTCTGGTCTCGTAGGCGTCGCGCAACGTGGTGTCGAGAAAGCCGTCGCATCTCTTCAAGATGCCCTCGAAGGCGCTGCCTGCGAGGCGACCCGACCGCTCGTAGGCGAGCCCGAGGGTCACGAGGTGAGCATTCTCGATGGCGTCCACGACGTCGCCGTGGTCCTCGGAGCGACCCGGTGACTCCTCGAGCATCTCCCGGTAGATCGAGAGTGCGATCGAGGCGCGTTCTCTGATGTTCAACGCTTGTTCGACGTTGAGGCTCATCATGCGCCGTGCGAGCTTCTCGGGGACCACGACCACCGGAAACTCCTTCATTCCGAGCTCGAGGCCCACCTGGAAGCGATGCTGGCCATCGATTATGACGTACTTGCCTGCGCGCTCGACGGCTATCAGGGCCGTGACGAAACCGAGCCGCTCCATGGAGGCGTTGAGAGCCTTGAGATGAGCCGGGCGCGCCTTTCGCTGATGGCCGATCACCTCGAGATCTGCTTTTCGAACGAGCGTGATCGTGAGCGCCTGATGCCTGATCGGGTCCTTGATCGAGAGCTGATCCGCCACCGCTCCGACCATAATCACTCCGTGGAGCTGCTGGCAGGTCTGTGGAACGAGCACGGCGACTCGAACGAGGCGATCCGGGCCGGCGACCGCGCGATCTCTCGAAGAGAGCTCTTGGCACGAGCCTCTGTCACTTCGCAGCGCCTCTTCGGGGCGCAGACCGTCGTCGTGCACGCCACGCCGAGCCTCGAGACCTTCGAAGCCGTGACCGCTGCGCTGATGGCGGGCACGACCGTCGTGCCCATGCCCGCGGACGTGGGGATCGCAGAGCGCGACCACGTCCTGCACGACTCGGGTGCGCAGCTCGCGGTGGGGCCCTGGCCGTGGTCGGACACCGAGATCGAGGTCGTACCGGTCGCTGGTGAGCGGGCCACGGGCGGCCCAGCGAGCGGCCCAGCGAGCGGCCCAGCGAGCGGCCCGAACCTTACGGGGTCGTCGATCTCGGGCCGCGAGGTTTCGCCCGAAGACCCGGCGCTCGTGATGTACACGTCTGGGACCACCGGCGCTCCCAAGGGTGTCGTGCTCTCTCGCGCAGCTGTCGCCGCGGACCTCGACGCGCTCTTCGACGCGTGGGCCTGGACCGAGGACGATCATCTGGTGCACGGCCTTCCGCTTTCGCATGTCCACGGGCTCGTCCTCGGTGTGCTCGGTGCCCTGCGCATCGGCTGTCGTCTGACGCACACGGTCCGTCCCACTCCACAGGCTTATGCAGCAGTCGGCGGTTCGCTCTACTTCGGAGTCCCGACGGTGTGGTCCCGTGTCGTCGCCGACCCCCAGAGTGCCGCGGCCTTGTCGAAGGCCCGGCTTCTCGTCTCCGGGAGTGCGACGCTGTCGGCTGACACGTTCGGCGCCCTGAGAGCGCTGGCGCACCAACAGCCGGTCGAGCGTTACGGGATGACCGAGACCCTCATCACCCTGAGCACGCGCGCGGACGGCGAGCGACGTCCCGGGTGGGTGGGCTGGCCCCTCGCCGGGGTGAACACGCGCGTCGTCACCGAGCAGCTCGAGGTCGCCGAGGCCGGGCAAATGGGCGAGCTCCACGTGCGCGGTACGACCTTGTTCGACGGATACGTGGGGGATCGCGAGCTCAGCCGAGCCGGGTACACCGAGGACGGCTGGTGGAGGACAGGAGACGCCGTTGTCGTGGACGACGGAGGCTGCCACCGGATAATCGGCCGCATGTCGACCGACTTCATCAAGTCCGGCGGGTACCGCATCGGAGCAGGAGAGATCGAAGACTCCCTGCTCGCTCATCCCGCCGTGGCAGAAGCCGCGGTGGTGGGAGCCAAGGACCCCGATCTCGGGCAGCGCATCGTGGCCTTCGTCGTGGCCGACGGCGTGCGTCCAGAGGAGCTCACGACGTGGGTGGCCGGTCGGCTGTCGGTGCACAAGAGGCCCCGTGAGGTTCGCCTGGTCGAGTCGCTGCCTCGAAACTCGCTTGGCAAGGTGCAGAAGGCAAAGCTCATGGACAGCGTCGAGGACTCGTCGCCGAGTCCCGGGTAGGACCGAGCGCATCACCGTAGAGTTCGCATATGCCCGGTTCGCTTCTCGGTAACGCAGTCACCCGGATAGAGGACCCTGAGCTTCTCGTCGGCGCCGGCCGCTACGTCGAAGACCTCGAGATCCCCGGAGCCGCACAGGTGGTCTTCGTTCGCTCCCCCGTAGCTCACGCCCGGATCCGGTCGATCGAGACGAAAGCTGCCTCGGAGATGCCGGGCGTGGTGTTGATCTTCACGGCTGCTGATCTCGACCTTCCGTCTCACCACGGGCTCTTCACGCTGAACGATGTTTGCTCGCGTCCGCCGCTAGCCACCGAGAAGGTCAGGTTCGTCGGGGACATGGTGGCGATGGTGGTGGCCGAGTCGCGCACCGTCGCCTTCGACGCCGCAGAGGCGGTCGAGGTCGACTACGAGACCCTCGAAGCGGCGGTGGACCCCGAAGACGCCCTTGCGCCCGGGGCGCCCGCCCAATTCGAGGCCCTGGGATCGAATCTCGCGGCCGTGATGCGCGGCTCACAGGACGACCCCCTCGAGGGCGCGGAAGTCGTCGTGAGGGGTCGCTTCGAGAACCAGCGCGTGGCCGTGATGCCGATGGAGCCGAACTCGATCGCCGTGGTTCCGGGCTCTGGCGAAGATCTCTACGACGTGACGGCGTATGCGTCGACTCAGATGCCGCACGCCTTGGCTCGCCTGCTGTCGGAGGTGTTGGGGATGGAGCGCGAGCGAGTCCGTGTGGTGACGCCTCACGTCGGGGGCGCATTCGGTGCGAAGGCAGGGCTCGCCTCCGAGCACACGGCGATCGTCGGTGCGGCGCGAAAGCTCGGTCGTCCTCTTCGCTGGGTGGAGTCGCGCTCGGAGAACCTCCAGTCGATGCCGCACGGTCGTGGCCAAATCCAGTACGTCGAGATGGGCCTCACACGAGAGGGCAAGATCACCGGCCTCAGGTGTCGCATCGTCGGCGACGCCGGCGCGTACGCAGGCTTCGGTGGTGCACTTCCCATGGCCACCACCAGGATGATGGCCCAGGGCGTCTACCACATACCGAAGATCGACTACGAGGTGGCGGTGGCGCTCACCAACACGACCCCCATGGGCGCGTTCCGCGGGGCGGGGCGGCCCGAGGCGGCGGCATTCCTCGAGCGGATCATCGACATCGCCGCCGACGAGCTCGGTATGGATCCCGTGGAGATCCGGCGGCGCAACTTCATCAGGCCAAGCGAGTTCCCGTACCGCACGTTGATGGGACCTTCCTACGACTCGGGTGACTACGAAGCGGCGCTTGACAGGGCACTTCAGATCGCGGGGTACGAGAAGCTGCGAGAGGAGCAGGCTGCGCGAAGGGCGCGCGGAGATCACCTGCTGCTCGGGATCGGCGTCTCGTGCTACGTCGAGGTGACCGCGGGAGGTATGTCGTCGGAGTACGCGTCTGTGGAGGTCGACGAGGACGGCGGCGCCACCGTGAAGGCCGGGACCTCGGCCCACGGCCAGGGGCATGCGACCAGCTTCGCGATGATCGTCTCCGACCGCCTCGGGATACCGATGGATCGGATCCGCTTCATCCAGTCCGACACGGCTCTGGTCCCGCGCGGCGGGGGTACCGGCGGGTCGCGATCGCTTCAGATCGCAGGAAGCGCCGTGGACCAGGCTGCCGAGGTCGTTCTCGGCAAGGCGAAGCTGCTCGCCGCCGAGCTGCTCGAGGCGAACGAGGCCGACATCGTGGTCGGCGAAGACGGGCGCATCGGGGTCGCAGGGGTGCCTGCGAAGGCCCTCGCTTGGGGAGAGCTCTCAGCTTCGGCCAAGGAAGCCGGCTCGAACCTCGCGGCGGAGCTCGACTTCGAGCAGCCGGGTGCCACCTTCCCATTCGGGGCGCACGTATCGGTGGTGGAGATCGACACCGAGACCGGAATGGTGCGGCCGCTTCGTCACGTGGCGGTGGACGACTGCGGGCGCATCGTCAACCCGTTGATCGTCGCCGGTCAGCAGCACGGCGGGATCGCGCAGGGCATGTCACAGGCCCTTTGGGAGCAATTCGTGATCGACGAAGACGGCAACCCGCTCACCTCGACCCTCGCCGACTACGAGATGCCGGCCGCGTCCGAGATGCCCTCCTTCGAGACCGACAACACCCAGACCCCGACCCACCTGAACCCGCTCGGCGCCAAGGGGATCGGGGAGTCGGGCACCATCGGCTCCACCCCGGCGGTGCAGAACGCAGTCGTGGACGCGCTCAGCCACCTCGGAGTGCGCCACGTCGAAATGCCCTGCACCCCCGAGCGCGTCTGGAGGGCGATTCAGGACGCGAGGTCGGGAGATGGCGACTGCTGGCGGGATCCGCCCGCGATCTTCGAGCATCTTCCTTCCCAGGCCGGAGCTCCGCCGGTCGGGGAGAAGGCGGACATCTAGCGACGGTCGCTCAGTCGAGCTCCACGTCGAAGTCCCACGAGGCGATGGGCTTTCCGCCCGGTGCCCAGGTCAGCTCGCCGGCTCCAGTCGGGAGCACGGCCGTCAGATAGAACGACGAGCGTCCGTCGACCGGGACGACAGAGGGCGGAGGCGGGGTACCCGGTGCGACGGAGAGCGCGTGGGTGTGGCCCTGTTCGTCGCGCACGCTGAAGTTGCCGAGGTCGACCGTGACGTCCCCGGTGGCGCGGGCCAGGGTGACCACGAACGTGCACGGCGAGTCAGAGGGCACGGGGAACTGGCCCTGTTGGGGCACGCTCGGGCCGACCACGCTCGCCATCACGGTGCCCAGGCTCGTTACGACCTTCATGGTGTCGCCTTCGACGCCGAGCTGCGGATGCGAAGAGGTGGCGGTCACGACGACCCCGACAGGGGTGCTCGACTTGGGCAGGTATCCGGGCAGCCCTCCGTAGCGCGAGCTCGGGGATCCTCCGCCGGCCGTGAGAGACGTCGTGACAAGAGCACCGATGGCGGCGAGTGAGGCTCCCGCCACGACCAGGCCGATCACGCGGACCGGGGTCGGTCCGCCGCGCCTGCGACGTCGCCTCACCCGCGCCTCACCGCTTTCGACGCCGGCGCAGGCCGAGGTACCCGCCTGTGACGACGAGCCCCGATAGCGGAACCATGGCGGCCTCGGACATGTCGTGTCCTGATTTGCCCTCCGGGGCGTTGTTGAAAACGTCGTCGCCGAAGGGTCGCAGTCCCTGCTGGGCGGCGTAGCCCAGGTGGCCGTGGCCGTCGGTGCCTCCGTCGGTGATCCCGAAGACGTCCTCCATCGTGCGCAGCCAGCTGTAATGGTTGTAGTAGGTGTCGCTCGTCGTGCCGGGCGTGATGAACGGGCTGATCAGCACGCTGCCGGTGTCGCCACCGCCGTTCGTGGCGTCGGAGGAGTCGAAGAGCGGGTCGGAGCTGGCGGTCTCGGGTCCGAGGTTGACGCTCGTGACCGGTCCTGCCGGCGCTTCGGGGGACCCGTTGCACGTGAGGACGAAGGACCCGGTGTCGACACGCCCGCCGGACTGCGAAGGTGCGGTCGCGGTCACGTGGGTGTTCGCCACTTGACCGACCACGCAGTCCGAGGGGATGCCTGTGCCCGTCACGCTTCGGCCCTGGTCCGTCAAGGTGACCGAGTTGTCGTCGATGGTGGAAGAGGACGCGGATCCAGTCGCGGAGTCGGTTCTCGCTCCTCCGGTCGAACTACCTCCGATGGGGCTGCCCCCGCCGAGGACCAGTCCGGGCACAGAGCTGTCGCGGTCGATGAAGGCGTTGTTGCCAGGCCCCGGGTAGAGCTGGTCGCCCTGTGAGTTCGTGGCCAGCGGCGTGTTCGGTCCCGTGGGCTCGTAGTGGACGTTCTTCCCGTGGATGTTCTCGCCGGCGGTGTCGTCCATGATCGAGGTGGACGCAGTCGGTGGTTCGTCGGTCGCGTTGTAGAAGCTGTTTCCGGTGTAGGTGAACGGAGCGAAGGCTTCGTCGAAGGTGACGTCGATGAGACCGCCGTCCTTGAAGGCGGGTGACTGCTCGATCATCGGTATGTAGTGCTCCAAGAAGAGGTCCGAGGCATACAGCCCGCCCGTGTAGTTGACCGGGGCGTTCGGCGTGGTCGGGTTGGACCAGCCGCCCGAGAGGTTGTTCCCGTGGCAGACGGCGTCGTGCGCGTCACTGCAGTTGTTCGGGGTGATCCAGCTGAACGCCGGAGTCGTCTTCTCACTCTGCAGGTCGTGGTAGAGGCCGTTGGCCTGGTCGTCGAGGTTGGCGATGTGCGCCGAGTTGCAGTCGCTCGGGTTCTGAAGCAGCGACTCGAACCACGGGAACGGGAAGTGCTTGGGCACGTACTGGTCAGTGGAATCAGCCGAGCCGGGGTTGGGGAACGCGGTCGAGCCAGTCGGGCCCGGCGAGCTGTAGGGGGCGCCGCAGACCTGCGGCCCGGCGTCGTGGCTCTGGCCGGGGACGGTACCCGACGAGTTGGTGTCGGGATTGCCGAGGTCCTGCGCGTATCCCTTCCAACTGACCCCCGCCGTGTCGAACTGGTTGAAGAGTGTCGGCACGCTCGCGGGGTATACGCACCCGTTCGACCCCGCCGGAGCGTTCGCACCCGCGGCGGAGACGGCTTGGCCGTCTTGGTCGGTCGACCCCGTGGTGGAGAAGAGGTCGTAGTCGGGGCAGTCGGACTGGGTGTCGGGCTGAGTGGCCTGTCCCGAGACCATCGAGACGTAGTTGTCCAGGCTGAAGTGGCCGGTTCCGTAGTACTGCGTGAGCTCCACCCCCTGCGACGGAAGCGTCTTCCAGAGATACGTGTTCTGGTTCAGTCCGCTGAAGGTTGCGTCGTAAGACTTGTTCTCGAGGATGATCAACCACACGTGCTTGACGTCCCCGGGCGTGATCCCGATGTGATCACGGTTGGAAGGTGGTCCCGAGTCGGCGTTGGCAGCGATCGGGAACACGACGAGGCCGAGCGTGGCGAACGCGGCGGCTGCAGCAGCAAGGATCTTCGGGCGGGTCGGGGAGAAGGCGCGGTTTCTCATGGCCCTTTGGTTATGACACCAAAATGAACCGTTCGGTTCGAGTTCGTGACGTCGCGGCAAAATCTGGGACACGGGCCCATCAAATCTCGGTCACGAGTGGGCAAAGATTTCGGCAAAAATGAAGGCCATGTCTTTGGTCGACTACCGAAGCACCTATGAGCTCGAGGCTGGGATCGAGCACGTTCGTGCGGCGCCCGCGGACGTCGGGACGCTGGAGATGATCGTGCGGCGCCCAGCCGTGGACGTGCGCGAAGTCGTCGAAGTGGGCGTGCTCGACCTCGAGGTGGGGCTCGTCGGCGACACGTGGAGCGAGAGGGGGAGCTCGAGCACCTCCGACGGCTCAGCACATCCGGACGCCCAGCTGACCGTCATGAACGCGCGTGCCGCGGATCTGGTGGCCGGCACGAGGGACCGCTGGGCTCTCGCCGGGGACCAGCTCTACGTCGATCTCGACTTGAGCGAGCGAGGCCTTCCGGCCGGAAGCAGGCTCTCGATCGGGAAAGCGGTGATCGAGATCACCGCAAAGCCCCACACTGGGTGCAAGAAATTCGCGAGCCGCTTCGGGAAAGAGGCGCTCAGATTCGTGAACATAGGGGTCGGAGCCGAGTTGCACTTGCGCGGACGCAACGCCAAGGTCGTGGTGCCCGGAACGATCCGCCAGGGAGACGAGATCCGCCGGGTCTGACCCGCTCCGTGTCGGGGGGCAGCCCCTAGCCGCCGCCGGCGGTGGATCGCCGGACGAACCCGCCTCCGGGGAACCCGCCGGTGCCCGTCAACGAGCTCACACCGGCGAATCCCGCTCTGCCCGTCGTGTTGGAGCTCGGAAGGGGCTCGGAGAGGTTCGCGAGAATCACCGCGGTGCCGACCCGGAGACCGGACGAGATCTGCGTCAAGTCGTCCCCGATGGCGCCCAGGGTCACCGACTCGCTCTGCAGCTTGCCGTTGCGCAGTTCGCTCACGTAGGCGAAGCGTCCGAGTTGGTGGACGGCGGACGTGGGAACAGTGAGCACGTTCGAGGCTTGGCCCGTCACCACCGACACGCTGGCGGCCGACCCGTCGTACAGCCCCTGCACTCCTGCGGGGAGGGAGATGAACAAGGGGTAGGCGGTCGACGACGACGAGCTGATCGGCGGCGGTCCTATCTGGGTGACCACACCCTGGAAGCTCCCGCCCTGCCCGTCGAGCACGACCTCGGCCTTCTGGTCCAGCTGGACCTGGGAGACGTCGGTGACCGGCACCGTCGTCGAGACCTCGAAGGACTGTGGCCCGATCACCACGATGTCGCTCGATGTGGAGTTCGCGCTGACGTTCTGCGCCGCGCCGAGCGAGACCGACGCGACCGTGCCGGCGATCGGGGACACGATCTGACCCTCGTCGAGCGACGTCTGCGCTTCGCTCAACTGCGCCTGGTCGGCGTCGATGGTGGCCTGGTCGGCGGCGATCTGGTCGGGAGTCGCCGCCGCCGCAGACGAAAGCGACACTCCTGGTCCCGACCCCGTGCTCGAGAAGCCCGATCCCGAGCCGGAGCCCGACTGGCCCGTCCCCCCGCTACCACCGGAGGCACCGAGGGCCTTCTCCAGGGTGGCTTCGTCCTTCGAGACAGCTTGTTCGTCCGCGGAGACCGCCTGCTGCTCGCTCAGGACCTGCTCGAGCGCGCCTGTGCAGGAATTAGGCCCTGTGGGCGCTGATCCCGTGGCCCCACTCCCGGACTGCCCGCCCTGGCCCTGGGTGCCCTGGTTGCCACTCTGAAGCGTCGGCGGTGCCGAGCCGCTTCCAGAGCCCGATCCTGAAGAGCCCGACCCCGTTGACCCCGAGGCGCTGCCAGCACCCGACCCCGAATCCGAACCCGAGGAGCCGGAGCCCGAGGAGCCCGAGCCCGCTCCAGAACCGGGGCCTTTGCCCGCCGATCCGCCTCCCCCGGAGGACCCGGCCCCCGACGACCCCGAGCCGCTTCCAGCGCCCGAACCCGCGCTGCCAGAATCCGACCCCGAACCCGAACCCGAGGAGCCCGAACCCGCTCCAGAGGAGCCAGCCGTCGAGGCCGAGCACAGGCTGGTCGCCTGGTTCAGGCCGGACGCGGCGGCCGCGGTGTCAGTGTCGACCTGGTGCTGGTCGGATACCAAGGTGGCCTGCAGTTGCGAGAGTGTCGTCCCCGCCGAGCCCGTTCGATTGCCCTGAGTGGGACGTGTCGTGGTGGTTGTGGAGGAGGTCGACGAAGTCGCCGGCGGGTCGCTCTGGCTCGCCTCGTCCGATGCGAGCTTCTGCTCGGCCGAGGTAAGTGTCGACTGCGCGCTGTCGACGTCCGAGGTGAGAGACGAGGTGTCGAGGGTCGCCAGCACCTCGCCCACGGTCACCTGCTGTCCCACCGAGATCGCGACGCTCGCCACCGTCCCCGCCACCTGGAAGGACAAGTCAGCGCTGTTCACGGTCTGCAAGGTGCCGGTGGTGTCGAGCGTCTGTTCGACCGAGCCCGTCTGCGCGGTGGCGGTGCGGTACCCCGATCCTGAACCACTCGTGAGAGCCCACGCCGACACGCCCGCACCCGCCAATATGACGACGACCGCGACTGCCGTGACCGACTTGCGGGTCAAGTGAAGACGGTTTCGGGTGTGACTCCCGTAGAACGACAAGCGACCTCTCATTGCTGGATCGCGCTCCTAACCGGTCGAGGTGGAGCCGCCCGGGGCGCCGCCGGCACCCGCTCCGAATCCGCCGAACGTGGAGCAACCGTTGGGGCCGGGGCTTCGGATAGAGATGCTGGTGGCGGTGATCGCGCCTGTCTGGTCTGCGGGCCCACGTGCCGTCACGCACTTTCCGGCCGCAAGGGCAGAGGCGGTCGCCGTGGCGGTCTGCGAATAGGCCGTGGTGGAGCTCGTCGTGATCGTCACCGCTCTCGCGGGTGGCGTCGTCGTGGTCGTGGTCTTGGCGGAGCTCGACGTGCGGGGCCGAAGGCCGCCGGCGCTTCGCAGCACGCCATCCAATGTGAAGCCTCCGGAGGAGAGCTGGGTCACTTTCCCCGAGGCGAAGGAGAAGTTGGCGAATTGACCTGCACCGGGCGGTACGGAGCCGTTTCTCGGGACGGTCCCTCCGTTCGGGAAGGTCCCTCCGTTCGGCAACGTACCGCCGGTGAAGCGACGGCCTGCGCCGGCGCCTCCCGCGCCGCCGCCGAACCCGGCTCCACCAGTGCCGCCCAGAGCAGTGCAGTTACCGCTCGAGTCGGGCTGGGTGAGGCTGACGATCGTCGCGCTCACCGGTCCGGTGGTGCTCGAGCCACCAGTGCCCAAGGGCCCGGTCGCGGTCACGCACTCGCCTGGGGTCACCGACGACGCCGCGACGGTGAGGGTCTGAATGAAGGTGGTGGTGGGGGTCCAGCTGACCGTCACCTGGCCGGACGTGGGGTTCTGCACTTCCATCGACGTGCCCGTGATGGTCGCCACGGTTCCGCTCGCGGACGGGACAGTCGGGCGAGTGGGCGGGGCCGAGGTGGTGGGGCTGTCGGAGGCGCTGTTCGCTGCTGCCGAGCTGCACGCGGCGGCGAGCAGGGCGACCGCGCCGAGGGCCGCGACGATCGCCGTGCGACCGCGACGGCGTGGTTCCCGACGCCGGACTCTCGCAGAGTCGAGGTTCGAGTCGGATGGATGCATTGTCACTCCTTGTTCAACTTGTTCAACGTGTCGAGAGGCTCCAACTTGTCCGGTGCGCAGCCCGCCCCTCGACGTCGACGGGCCGCACCTCATTCGTTCCTCAAAGCATCGATCGGGGCGAGCCGTGCAGCGCGGCTAGCCGGGTACACGCCGAAGCCGACGCCGATCGCGATCGCCACGACGATTGCCCCGACCGTGGCGGACGGCGAGATGGAGATGTGGTTGGAGATCAGGTGCGGGAGTACGACCGCGCCGACGACCCCGAGGGCCGCGCCGAGCAGGCCGCCCGCCATCCCGAGCACCGAGGCTTCGACGAGGAACTGGCGCCTGATGATGTTCGGCGCCGCGCCGAGCGCCTTGCGAAGGCCTATCTCGCGGATCCGCTCGGTCACCGACACGAGCATGATGTTCATCACCCCGATCCCACCGACCAACAGAGAGATGGCGGCAATGCCCGCGAGCAGGACGGTGAGGGTCTTGTCGACCGATGTCGCCGTGGACAGAAGCGACTGCTGGGTGGTGATCGTGAAGTCCGCGCTCGCGGGCGTCGTGATGTGATGCAGTGTCAGCAGTTCGTCATCTGCCTCCTGGTAAGCAGCAGAGAGCGTGCTCGACGACGTGGCCTCGAGGAGGATCGACTGCACCGAGGTGCGCGATGAGCCTCCGAACAACCTTTGGGAGGCCGTGGTGATGGGGACGACCGCCTGGTCGTCTTGGCTGGTTGTGGACGACGAGGACGACGACGTGGAACCTCCCGCGGAGGTAAGCACGCCGACGACGGTCATCGGGATCCCGCCGATGTTCACTGTCTGGCCGACGGGGTCCTCGATGCCGAAGAGCTCCTCCGCCGTGGTGGGCGCGAGAACGGTAACGGCCGCGTCGTCTACGACCTCCTGATGGTCGAAGAAGCGGCCTTCCGCAAGGGTGCGCCCCCGGACCGGCAGCCAGTCGACGGTGCTCCCTACCACCGACGTGGTCCAGTTCGAGGATCCTGCCGTGAGCGTCTCGGACGACGAGGTGGTGGGGGCGACCGCCTTGATGTCGGGTGCCACCACAGGGTCCGAGAGCGCGTTCGCGTCGGCCATGGTTAGCGTGGAGGCGGAGCCGAGCCCTCCACGGATGCCAGTGCTCGAGGTCGAGCTGCCGGGGGTGATGGTGAGCAGGTTGGTCCCGAGTGCAGAGATCTCTGAGCTCACCTGGGCCTGTGCGCCCTCGCCTAGGCCGACCGTGAGGATGACCGCTGCGATGCCGATCAGTATCCCCAGCACGGTGAGGCTTGAGCGGAGCCTGTGCGTGCGCACTGCGTCCAGGCCTGTGCGGAGCGTCTCGAGCCAGGTCAAAGCGACGCCCCTGAGTTCTTGGGCTCCTGACGGCTGTCCTCGGTGAACAGACCGTCACGGATCCGCAGGATGCGCTTCGCGCCCCCTGCAACGTCAGCCTCGTGCGTGATGAGGACGACAGTCCGCCCGGATTGATTGAGTCCCCCGAGCAGTGTGAGCACCTCTGCCGCGGAGGTGGTGTCGAGCGCGCCCGTCGGCTCGTCGCACAGGATCAGGTCCGGGTCGGTGACGAGTGCGCGCGCCACCGCCACGCGCTGTTGCTGGCCACCCGACAACTCACCGGGTCTGTGCTCAGCCCGCTCCGCGATCCCGACGCGCGCCAGTGCCTCCATCGCGCGTCGGCGCCGCTCGATCTTGTCGACTCCGGCATAGGTGAGCGGGAGCTCGACGTTGCGCCACGCCGACATCAACGGGAGCAGGTTGTACTGCTGGAAGACGAAGCCGATTCGCTTGTTTCGAACGTGCGCGAGCTCTGCTTCCGACATGCTCCCGACGTCCTGACCCGCGAGTCGGTAGACGCCCGAGGTAGGTGTGTCGAGGCACCCGATGATGTGCATCAGGGTCGACTTCCCCGATCCCGAGGGGCCCATGATCGCCACGAACTCGCCGGATTCGATGCTCGCCGAGACTCCGCGCACCGCCTCCACTTCGAGGATCCCGGTCTTGTAGACCTTGCGGACGTCGCGCAGGTCGATGACGGGTGCCGGCGCGTTCAGTGGGACCTCTTGCGTGTCGTGGAGCGGCAGCTGCAAGGTGTCCTCCGACATCTGCCGTGCGAAGGTCGTCACCTCTCAGCCCGCGGGGGTCACGAATCCGCCGCCGCCGCCGAAGCCGCCTCCGCCGCCGAAGCCGCCTCCGCCGAAGCCGCCTCCGCCGAAGCCGCCGCCAGCACCTCCGAAGCCGCCTCCGCCGAAGCCGCCGCCAGCACCTCCGAAGCCGCCGCCCGAGGTGCCTCTGCCGGTCCTCCCCGAGCCCGAGATGACCTCCTCGACGACCTTCTCCCCGGCGCTGAGCCCGCTCAGCACTTGGGTGTTGCCTCCCGACGCGGTGCCGAGGGTGACCGGCGTGGTGACGTCGCTGCTATTGCGGTCGACGACCACGACCGTGCCGCCTCCGGAGAACCGGATGGCCGCAGTCGGGACGACGAGGACGTTCTGGAGCTCCTTCGTCACGATGGAGACGTTCGCGGTGGCTCCCGGGTAGAGCCCGCTCGGCGATCCCGTGACGTCGATCACGACCGGGAAGCTCGCCACCCCAGAGCTTTGGCTCGCCATGATCCCGACAGAGGCGACCTGACCGTACACGGGGG
>DAIQQK010000221.1:0-4318 GCA_036786835.1 Acidimicrobiales bacterium
GACAGCCCTCCGACGTTCCGCAACCTGGACGTCACCCGAGAAGAGGAGATGTAGCCGCCCACTGGCCGGGAAGAGCGATATTTGGGGGGTCTGTGGCCCACCGGACGAGTTTCGGGCGCCCACCGGGTTCTTGATGACCTTTGCCTCTTCACGATGCATCCGATCGGTTGTCAGATAGAAGTGATTGGTGCTTCACGGGCAAATGCTCGGTCAGACAGTTTGGCCGAGGGAAAGAGGTGGTCTCATGAGCGCTTCGGCCATTCCCGCGCTGGCATCGCAGGTGTCCGTATACGTGGTTGGAGCAGGCTCTTATCTGCCTGATCACCGGGTCTCGAACGAGGAGATCCTGAATTATCTTCGCCCGGCCCGACCCGACGGCCGGCTCCTCGAGCCTGAGTGGGTCGTGCAGCACCTCGCGATCCATGAACGTCGGCTCGACTATGAGTTCGGCGGACGACGCAAGCTCAGTAGGCCCGACGGCGGGCTCTACGACGGAGATCTGGCGCTACGGGCCGCACGCTCAGCCCTGGAAGACGCAGGTATCGGGGCCGGCGACATCGACCTTCTTGTCCACGTGACGTCGACGCCGGACACGATCTCCTGCCAGGACCACTTCCGCTACTTGATGAACGAGCTCGGACTGCGCCGTGACGTGGACCTGGTTCACCACAATCTTGGCTGTGCAGGTCTTGCACCGGCCTTTCGAACCGCCGCATCGTCGCTTGTCTGCGGAGTACCGGCCACTGCATTGGTTGTTGCGAGCAACTGCCCCTCGGGCTATTTCGGCCCCGAAGTCCACGACTACTACTACAAGCATCCGAGTGGCATGGGGTGGCTCGCCCCCCTCATGTTCGCCGACGGGGCCGGCGCCGTCGTGCTGCGGTCGTCCCCCAGAGACCACGACGCTCGCCCGAGGGGACTGCTCTCGGTCCGCTACGAGACGAACCCTGACGTCTCGCTCGTGACCTATCCGGCCGGTGGCTGCCTGCATCACACGTCGGCCGCCAACCTCTCCGACAACGTCTTTCTGATGGACGGGGTGAAGGTCGCCGAGGTCTTCGCTCCCCTCATGAGGCGCAACTTCGAGATGCTCGCCGAAGACTGGCCGACCACGGTCAAGCCGGCCACTGGAGAAGACTTTGCAGTCGACGCCGTTGCTCGGTGGTACTTGCACCAAGCGAACGGGGTTGTGGTTCGAGAGGCGGCCGAGTTGCTTGGCATTCCCCTCGAGCGGGTCCCGATCGGCGTCGATCACTATGGCAACACCTCCGCCGCCAGCACCCTCATCCTGCTAGACGAGGACCGCCGCGCGGGCCGGGTTCACGACGGGGATCTCGTCGCATTCCTGTGGATCGGAGCAGGCAACGGAGCGATGAACGGCTGCGCCATGATGCTGCTATGACCAAAGTCGCCGCTGCGCGAATGGCCGAGACCGATTCCGCTGGGCTCGTGCCAGAAGCGGAGTTTCCCCTCGAGCGGGTCCGTCTCCACGGCCACGATCTCGCCTATCGGCGCGCCGGAGAGGGTCCGGTGCTGTTGCTCCTCCACGGAATTGCCGGTGACTCGAAGACGTGGATACCAGCCATGCAGCTATTGCGACGCGATTACTTGGTGCTCGCGCCGGATTTCTTGGGCCACGGCAAGTCGGCCAAGCCCTTGGGCGACTACTCCCTCGGCAACCACGCCAGCGCCATGCGCGACTTCCTTCACGTGTTGGGCGTCGAACGCGCCACTGTGATCGGGCAGTCCTTCGGGGGTGGCGTGGCGTTGCAGTTCGCCTACCAATTCCCTGAACGGTGCGAGCGGCTGGTGCTCGTCGACGCCGGCGGCTTAGGGCGGGAGGTGAACTGGATCCTCAGGCTCGCGACGCTGCCGGGGGCAGAGTATGTGATGCCGGTGCTCTTCCCAGCCTTCGTGCGCGAGTGGGGGGACTCGGTCGCCAAGCTTCTCGGTAACTTGGGCATTCGCAATGCCGGAGCCGCAGAGATCTGGCGGTCCTACAAGTCGCTCACCGAGCAAGAGAACCGCCGGGCTTTTCTCCGCACCATGCGTGCCGTCATCGATCCGGGCGGGCAGTCGGTGAGTGCCATGGACCGCCTCTACCTAGCCGCGCGAATGCCCACGCTCATCGTTTGGGGCGACCGGGACAGGATCATCCCGCTCGTCCACGCCCACAAAGCCCATGGAGCCATCCCGAACAGCAGGTTGGAGGTGATGGAAGGGGTCGGCCACTACCCCCACGCGGAGGACCCCGTGAGGTTCGTGGAGATCCTGCTCGACTTCCTCGACACCACGGAGCCGAGCAGGTTCACTCCCGAGGAGCTGCGCGACCAACTGCGCCAGGGCACCAGATGAGCAGCCAGTTCTGTTGACTATGAGTGCCCCGGACGCCGCTCTCGACCGCACCCGGGACTTCGACCCACAGAAGTGGGCTGGAATTTGAGCAACAGCAGCGGAGGGACGTGCGACTCATGAGGAAGCGCAACTGTCGGCTCCGCTAACGAAGCAATCTGCGACCCGCAGCTTGGGAACGAGGGTGGGCACTCTGGATGAAATCCGGGACCGGTACTGCTCTTCAGGCACAGGGGTCTCCCTGATACCCTCCGCGCCTCGTCGTCGTAAGGTGGCCTCTTGAATGCTCGGGACCGGCGGGTGCAGTCCGGTGAGGCGGGTCATGAGTGAAAAGGGCGGGTTAGGTGCGGGGGGTCGCGCAGGGTGACTGGGCGACAACGGGGGTCTTGGCGACGTGTTGAGAAGCATGGTCCCTCTCCGCTTTCGCCGCCCAATGTTGAAGATCAGGTCGAGGACGCTGGAACAGATGGAATAACGCCCAACGATGCAACCGAGGTCCCGATTCCCTTCGCCCAAGGTGATCCAGATCGTCCGATCATCGAGGGAAGCAACTGGAACGAGGTAGCCGCGGGCGACAGCGCTGGCATCGACACCGGCCCGTTGGTGCTCGAGGGGGCTGGTATCACCGGCGGTGGGGGCGAGGTCGTCGACGACGGTCCTTTGGGCCCAAATTTGCTAGCGAGCGCTGATAGCGGTGGCGGCAGCGCAGTCGACGATGGCAGCTTGCAGATCGAGGGCGCCGACATTGGCGGCGGCGATGTAGTCGACGACGGCCCCTTAGGCCCAGTGGTGCTTGAGGGCATTGGCGACACTTCATCCCCATTGGGCGACTACACCGCCACGATCGACTGGGGCGACGGCTCGTCTCCCACAGTTGGTCCCGTTGTTCCCGAGTCGGTGGGTGGTGACTCACCCTCCGGAGGGGACTACACGGCCACGATCAACTGGGGCGACGGCGACAGCACGAATGACGAAGGCACCGTGGAGATCGGTGGCGGCACGATCACCACCAGCTACGAGGGTGGCTCTACGCCACCGCCCTCTGGAAGCGGGAGTCCTCCGCCTCCTCGACAACGACCGAGCGGACGAACCCTCGGCGCCATCATCGCCGGGCTCCTGCTGTCCGCAGGGGGCGTCACCTTTGGATTACTCGCCGCTTCTGGATCGTCAGGTTCTCCAGGCAAACCGCCGGAGTCGCCCTCGACGACGGCACCGTTGCCAGCGTCTGTTGGAGTTGGGTCTACCTCCACGACCGGCGCGTACACGACGACGACAACGACTAACTGTCCACTGGGCGGATCCGATTGCAGCGCTACGACCACGACCCAGCCCACAAGGTCCACGGCCACGACCACGGGCGCTTCGACCACGACCCAACCGACAAGGTCCACGGCCACGACCACGGCCGCTACGACTACAAGCACGACGGCTCAAACGACCACGACCGTAGCGAACACCACGACGACCACGAAGAGCTGTCCGGTGGGCGCAATCTGCTGAGAGAGCAACCCAGGGGTCAAGCGACCTTCACTCCACACTCATACCCTCCGCGACCGACGGTGCAGTGGCATTCGAACCTCTGTGCGAGGTCGAGGTCGCAAGTGGCACCTCCCGGACCCCGGCGCTTGGGGACAAACTTCATGGGTTGCCAAGGAGGTCCCAGAGGACCCTCTAATCCTCCAACTATCTTTGGTCCCACCCCAATGACGAGCAGAAGAAGGGCCCGAGACGGTGAGTGACAATGCACGAGACACCCCCAGGCTGATTGACCATGTCCGTGGCGTCCGCTACGGCGAGGTCATCGCGGTGTTCGCGCGCGATGGCCACTTCGAGGCTGAGGTGTTTGGCACCCAGTTCTTAAGCGACTGTCCCCAGGAGTTGTGGGAAGGCCTCGACCCATCGGCCATCGCGGCCGATCTCGGTGCCTTGGTGGTCAAGCTCAACGGTCCTCGGCACTGGGTCATCG
>DAIQQK010000074.1:0-15962 GCA_036786835.1 Acidimicrobiales bacterium
TGCGGTTCTGACCCTCGTCGTGCAGACGGATGGTGCCGAGGGCTCCCTGGATGTCACCGACGTGCGCGTCGTCGAGGACGGCGGTGACGGTCTCGGTGTCGAGGGCCTCGTCGGCCATGGTTGGGACCTCCAGAAGGTGCCGGCTTCTCGGACGTGCTCATGTGGCGCGCACGCCCGGCGGAAGTCAGCCCCCGGTCAGTCCCGTGGGAAGAGCTCCTGGCTGGCGGCGTGCGCGCGGTCGCGGTCGTGGTGACCCACTGTCAGCGTGCAGCGCTGCTCCTTCGTCGTGCCCCTCCTGCAGCCACACTCCAGGGTGGCGACGCCCGGCGGGGCACCGGGCTCGTCGGGATCCGTTTCCTCCCGGCGCACCTTTCCCATTGCGAGACTTCGCGCTTTGCACGGAGCCGCACGAAAGCGAGGCTGTTAGACCTCGAAATGATAGCCGCTAGTCCTCGGCTACGGCCATCCCGAAGTCGCGCCGCCAACCCGTCGGCAGCATCATCTCGAGGACGTCGTCGACGGTGATGACGCCGATCATGCGATGCTCGCCGTCCATCACCGGAGCGACCGTCAGGTTGAAGTCGGTCATCTTCCTGACGACGGCGTGGATGTCCCAGTCGGGATGCACGTGGGCAGGGTTTGGACGGATTACCGACTCGAGCGGCGCGGAGGGATCGGCCTTCACCAGAGAGACGACGGACGCCGATCCGGTCACCCGTCCATCGGTCCCGCTGGCGAACACCGTCGTGAGCGCTTCCGGGGCAGCTTGGCTCGAGCGAACGGCGTCGAGGACCTCCGACACTGGAGTGGTCTCGGGGAGACAGAGGAAGTCCGGGCTCATGAGCCCGCCTCCGGTCTCCGGGTTGTAGCTCAAAAGGGCCCGGATCTTGCGCTGGTGGGCGGGTGGCATGAGCGAGAGGATCGGAAGCCGCCGCTCCTGATCGAGGTCCATGATGAGGTCGGCTGCGTCGTCGGGGGCCATCGTGGCCAGCAGTCGGGCTGCCTCCTCGTCCGAACGAGATCGGATGAACTCGAGCTGGTGCTCGTTGTCCAGCTCCTCGAATACGTCCGCCTCGAGCTCTCGGTCCTGTCCGACTGCTTCGATGATCTCCTCGCCTTCGTCGTGCGAGGCAGCCTCGACGAGGTCCGCGATCTGCGCCGGGTGCAGCTTGGCGAGCTTGCGGTAGGGGATCCTCAGCCGGGCGGTGGGCACGTGGGCGACGAAGGGCTCGATGCTGGCGAAGTCCACGAGAGAGCCCGCCTTGATCCGCCGGGTCAAGGGACGCGGCAACAGCCGTCGAAGCGCAACCCGAGGGCTCGGGTCGACGCCGACCACCTCCCAGCGGCCGTCGAGCCTGGCGATCTCTATCTCGTTCGCCCTGATGAGCCTTGCCCCCGAGAGGTTGATCAGGTGACGCGCCAGCAGGTCCTTGGCGAGCAGGAGCTCCCCGGGACGCCGGACGAACCTGCCGAGGCTGACGGTCTCGCCCACGAGCTCGACGCGCCCCGGACGGATGTCCGCGATGCGGTGTATCGGAACGAACATCGCCCGCCGACCTATGCGCACCACCACCCCGGAGAGGGGAGGGTGAGGCGAATCCCCGACGCGGACGATCAGGTCCTCCACCCGACCGAGGCGGTCCCCGTCCTTGTCCACCAATGGGCTGTTTACGATGCTGGAGAGGTGCAGGATCTCGATGTCCAAGCTTCGGCGCTCCTCGAGCGGGTGATGCGAAGTAAAAGCTACTCGCCCGGCGCGTCCTGAGACGTCGTTCCCGGGCCTGCCAAGCAGCCGACTGCGCAGGCACTTTGCCTCGAAGACGCTCGAGTCGCAAGGTCCATCCGTTTGCGCAGCGAGCGGTTTCCGGGGGAGGCTGACCGGCCATGATCGCCGGGGTGGGGGAGCCGCGTGCCTAAGAGCCCGCTCAGACGATTGATCGAGATTCGTGAGTCCTGGGAGCGCAGCAAGCGCATCGAGGTGCCCCCGGCCCGCCCCGCAGCGCCTGCAGAGCCCGATGGGCTTCGAATCGCGTTCCTCGTCTACCGTGGCAACCCTCGATGCGGCGGGCAGGGCGTCTACACCCGGCACTTGACACGAGAGCTGGCGAACCTCGGCCACAGCGTGGAGGTCCTCGCCGGGCAGCCGTGGCCAGAGCTCGACGAGGGGGTGGGCTTCACCCCGGTTCCGGGGCTCGACCTCTACCGGGACCCGGATCCCTTCAGGGTTCCGCATCCGCGTGAGCTCCACTCGGGGATCGACTTGCTCGAGATGGCCGTGATGTGCGGCGCCGGCTTTCCCGAGCCCTTGACCTTCTCCCTTCGCGCGAGGCGGATCCTGGCCTCTCGCGTCGGTGAATTCGACGTCGTACACGACAACCAGTGCCTCGGATCCGGTCTGCTCGGAATGATCTCCGACGGGTGGCCCCTGCTCACCACGCTTCACCACCCGATCACCGTCGACCGGGAGCTGGCGCTCATTCACGCGGAGAACATCTGGAGGCGAACCACTCAGCGAAGGTGGTTCGGCTTTCTGCGCATGCAAGTGCGCGTGGCGAGGCGGCTGCCGAGGATCGTGACGGTGTCGGAATCGTCGAAAGCCGACATCGCCTCGCAGATGGGCGTGGACCCACGGCGCATGACGGTCGTGCCCGTCGGGGTCGACCATACGGTCTTTCGTCCGCGTCCGGAGCGCCGCCGGATCCCGGGGCGGATCATGGTCACGTCGTCGAGTGATGTTCCGATGAAGGGCCTCGTTCCGCTCCTCGAGGCGGTGGCGAAGTTGAGGACCGAACGAGAGGTCGAGCTTCTAGTCATCGGTCGCCCCACCGACAACGGACGCGTGGCGCGAACGATCGACCGGCTGGGTCTAGGCCCGGCAGTGACCTGTGTCAGCGGGATAAGCGACGACGAGCTCGCCTGTCTCTACGCGGAGGCTCAGGTGGCGGTGGTGCCCTCGCTCTACGAGGGGTTCTCGCTGCCAGCGATCGAGGCGATGGCCTGCGGGCTCCCCCTCGTGGCGACGACGGGGGGCGCGCTGCCCGAAGTGGTCGGATCCGACGGTTCGACCGGCCTCTTGGTCGAGCCCGGGAACCCTGAGGCACTCGCCGGCGCGATCAGGCGGATCCTCGACGACGACGCTCTGGCGGCGCGCCTTGGTGAAGGCGGCCGCCGGCGCGTGCTCGGCAGGTTCACGTGGCAGGCAACTGCCTCCGGTACGGCCGGGCAGTACCACGCTCTCCTGGAGGAGCGTGCGGCGCCCCTTCACCGGCCGAAGATGCCGGTGGCCTCGGTTACCGATGCGACCGAAGACAACGGTGACACCGAAGACGAAGGGCAACAGAAAGAACGCGTCTCGTGTTGACCGTCGACTACGAACGCCTCGGCGTCTCGAGCGGGGAGCGTCTGCTCGACCTCGGGTGTGGGGGAGGACGCCATGCCTTCGGGGCCTTCAGGCTCGGGGCTCGGGTGGTGGCTCTCGATGCACAGGCTGCCGAGGTCGAGAAGGTGCGAGACACGATCGGTGCGATGGTGGACGCCAAGGAAGTCGAACCCGACGAGGAAGCCGGAGTGGTGCAGGGTGACGCACTTCGCCTGCCGTTTCCCGATGCCACATTCGACAGAGTGATCGCCTCTGAGGTTCTCGAGCACATAGAAGAGGACGAGGGCGCGATGACCGAGCTCGCACGCGTGCTGCGAACGGGCGGGACGATGGCGGTGACGGTGCCTCGGTTCGGGCCCGAGGTCGTCAATTGGGCTCTTTCTCGCGAGTACCACGACGTCGAAGGGGGACACGTCCGCATATACCGGCGTTCCACCTTGATCGAGCGATTGACGAGCGTGGGCTTGAGACCGCTCGAAAGCCACCACGCGCACGCCCTGCACTCTCCGTACTGGTGGCTGCGATGCTGGGTGGGACCTCGACGCGAAGACCATCTGTTGGTGCGGGCGTATCACCGGATGCTCGTCTGGGACATCGTCCGAGCACCTCGCGTCACCAGAATGGCGGATCGAATGTTGAACCCGTTGCTCGGCAAGAGCTTCGTCGTCTACTTGGCGAAGCCGGAGTGACCCTTTCCCCGAGTACCCCGAATAGATGAAGAGACGCTCATGACGACCGCGGAAACCAATAGACCAGCAGTTCTCGCCGAGATCCCGGAGCTTCCCGGAGTGATCCTCGCAGACGAGATCGTCGCGACTGCTCAGTCGATCGCCGATGTTCAGCGCCCCGACGGAATGATCCCGTGGTTCGAAGGCGGCCACTGTGATCCGTGGAACCACATCGAGGCGGCCATGGCGCTGACGGTCGCAGGACTTCTGGACGAGGCTTCGCGTGCCTACCAGTGGCTGGCGGACACACAGCTCCCCGAGGGGTCGTGGTTCAACTACTACATCGCGCGAAACGGGGTGAAGGATCCTCGTCTGGACACGAACGTGTGCGCGTACGTCGCCACCGGGGTCTGGCACCACTACCGCATCACCGACGACATCTCGCAGCTCGAAGCGTTGTGGCCCGTGGTCGACGCCGCACTTTCCTTCGTCTTGCGATTCCAGCAGGGTGACGGGTCCGTGCTGTGGTCCGTCGACCCCGACGGTCGCTTGGGTCGTTACCCGCTGCTCACGGGGTCGTCGTCCATCTACCACGCTCTGCGCTGTGGAGTCGCCTGTGCGGAGGCACTCGGGCACGAGCGACCCGACTGGGAGCTGTCAGCCGGACGCCTTGCGCACGCGATCGCATACTTGCCTCACGTCTTCGAGCCGAAGCACGAATTCGCCATGGACTGGTACTACCCGGTCCTCTCGGGTGCTCTGAGCGGTGGGCCTGCCGAAGAGCGGATCGAACGGTGGTGGGACACCTTCGTCATGGACGGCCTCGGGGTGCGGTGTGTCTCTACCGGCCCCTGGGTGACCGCGGCCGAGACCGCTGAATGTGCGTTGGCCCTCGACGCGTTGGGCCGGAGAGACGAGGCGACGCAACTGCTGTCGTGGACCCGGTCGCACCGCTGCTCCGACGGCTCTTACTGGACGGGGATCGTCTACCCCGAATCGAACACCTTCCCGTTCGCGGAGCGCACCACGTACACCGCCGGGGCGGTGGTCCTCGCAGCGGACGCTCTGTCGAACGCGACCCCTGCGGCCGGGTTGTTCCGCGGCGAGTCGCTGCCGGCTGGGCTAGACCTCACAGAGCCGCGTCCGCAGGCGCGACCCTCTTGAGAACCCGAAGGGAACCGCACTCGCCGTCCTCTGCGAACTGCTCCGAGGCGAGGGCCGCGCACCACAGCTCGTAGGGCGGGCGGCCGCCGTCCGCGGGATCGGGGAAGACGTCGTGGATGGCCAGAAGTCCCCCCGTCACGACGTGGGGCGCCCATCCACGCAGATCGGACCATGCGGGCTGCTCCCCGTGACCCCCGTCGATGAAGCAGAAATCCACCGGGCTCTTCCAACGCGTCGCGATCGTCGCCGAATCCCCGACCATCCCGACGACGATCGATGAAAGACCAGCGCCGTCGACTGCCTGTCGCCAGAAGGGGAGCGTGTCGATCCGTCCGGTCCGCGGGTCGACCACGTCGGAGTCGTGGTGCTCCCAACCCGGCTGGTTCTCCTCGGAGCCGTGGTGGTGGTCGACGCTGAAGAGCACGGCCCCGGTCTCCTCGGCAGCAGCGCCCAGTAGCACGGTGGACTTGCCGCACCACGCTCCGATCTCCACGAAGGTGGCGGGTCCCCCTGCAGGTTTCCCCCTCCCGGCTCGCACCGCGGCCTCGTAGAGCGCGAGGCCCTCGTCGTCGGGCATGAACCCCTTGGTCGCGCGTGCCCGAGCGAGGAGGTCTTCGATTCTCGAGCTCAAAGCTTGCGCGTCTTCACCGCGGTGCCGCAGGCGCAGATCTCTGTCCAGTTGCCGCCCATCTCCGAGGTATCGAATCGCATGGCGAGAACGGCGTCACCTCCCCTTGCCTGTGCCTCCTGAACCATTCGGTCGATCACCTCCTGCCGGCTCATCACGAGGTTCTTGGTCATGCCCTTGAGCTCGCCTCCAGCGAGGGACTTGAATGCGGCACCGAGCTGTGAGCCGACGTTCCTGCTCCGCACGGTCAGTCCGAAGACCTCTCCGAGAACCTCGGTGATCTCGTATCCGGGTATGTCGTTCATCGTCGAGATCAACATCGCGCCTCACTCTCGTCTCGTCTGGGCAGTCATCGCCGGTCGACGGTGACTGCCGCAGTGCCCATCATGTCCAGGAAATTGGAGCGATAGAAGCGCTCTCTAACGTCGTCCGAGGCGTCTCCGAGAGATGCCTCGAACCGCTCTATCGGCCGCCTTCCGCCTTCCACGTGCGGATAGTCGGACGAGAACATACAGATGTCGGGGCCGGCTTGCTCGGTGATCCACCCGACGTCCTCGGTGGGATAGGGCGTGGCGCGCACTTGACGACTCACGTACTCGGTCGGCCGGAGCTTGAGCGCCCGAAGCCGTTCCTCGTGGCGGTGGAAGGCCTCGAACGCGGCCTCCATCTGCCGCGTCCACGACGGGATCCAGATCGCCCCTTGCTCGATGACGCCGAAGCGGAGGGATTCGAAGCGGTCGAATACTCCGTCGAAGATCATCGTGGCGAGCGTCTGGGCGGGCGGCCATGGGATTCCCATGTAGTCCACGGAGCGGAAGTTCTCTTCGCCTCCGTGGAAGTCCGGCGGAACGGGGAGACCATTTCGGAAATAGGCGGTGTCTATCAGGTCCCCGGTCCCCCCCACGTGGAAAACGATGGGAATCCCCGCCTCCTGAGCCGAAGCCCAAACCGGGTCCAGAGATCTATGGCTGGGGGAGTGGGCCTTCGGGCATCCCGAGGCCACGAGCAGCGCGGCTGCTCCCATCGATATCGCTTCGCTCGCGGCCCGCGCCGCTCGGTCGAAGTCGGCGAGAGGCACGTAACAGGTCGGGAGTAAACGCGAGTCAGCGGAACAGAATTCGACCATGCCACGGTTATGCGCACGCGCAGCGCCGTAAGCGAGATCGAGATCGTCCCCGTGCTCCCAGTCGCGCAAGCGGCGATTGTGGAAGGTGTTGAACAAGAGCTGACTCGAGAAGCCGAGCAGGTCGAGCGCCCTCGGACGATCCTCCGCCACGAACGAGCCTGTCGCAGCGAAGTTCTTCCGAGTCATTATCTGCTCGGCCTCGTCGTGGCGGTACTCCTGCGATGCATGGAGCGCCCGCAACCTTTCGAACGCGGCCACCAGGTCGCGCTGTTGGGCGGCGGGATCCCCGGTCTGACGCAGCTCGTTCCCACCCGGATAGCGAAGCGGCTTGATCTTCTGACGCACTTCAGGGTCAGCGTGATCACCCAGCCAATCGGGGGTCTCCATCAGATGTGCATCCGCGTCGTGCATCTCGCGTGCTTCGTTGTAGGGCATCGTCCCCTCCCGAGAGATCCTCTCCCACACCCGAGTGTGGCATCAACCGATTCGTGCCTCAGCCCGCGGCGGAAACGGCGGAGTAGACGGCGAAGCCGACGAGGATCACACCTGCGGTCTTGCGTATGACCTCTAGGGGAAGCACGCGCAGAAGGGCCCGGCCGCTCGCAACCCCGATCCCCATGACCACGACGAGCGCCCCTGCGGCCCCTGCGAACACGGACCAGGGTTGGTCGTAGCGGGCAGCCAGGTTCGCGGTGAGGATCTGTGTCAGGTCGCCGAGTTCGGCGAGGACGACGACCGCTGCGCTCGCGAGGAAGACGTGCCAGTTCGTGCGGAACTTCTCTGCCTGCCTCTCACCCTGCTGCTCCTCGGAGGACTCTCGAGTCAGGAGGAGATACAGCGCGCCTGCCGCGAAGAGCAACGCGACGACTGTCTCAACTGCACGGTGGGGGAGGATCCTCAGGAGCCGCCCGGCGCCGACTGCCAGCGCGCTGTTGACGATCATCGCCGTCGCGGACCCCGCCCAAACGGGAAACGGGCGGTATCGGCTCGACATGATGATGGTGGCGATCATCGTCTTGTCGGGCAATTCTGCGACGAAGATCACTCCGAAGACGACCGCTACGACGGTGAAATTCACCGCGAGCTCACTTCAGCCGTTGTCGAATCTCTTCAGCCCCGCAGAAAGATCGGCACCGACCACTTCGCGCAGTCGCACTGTGAACGCCAAGTTCACGTCCAGGCGCTCGAGCATCTGCTGCACGGTGCGTTGGCCCGTGCGGACCGGGTGGTCTTCGAGAAACGCCCTGATCTGCTCGACCAGGGCGGCGTCCCTGCACAGGAATTTCACGCCTTCGAGCATCCGTGGCACCGTCTGCGAGGGGATCCGAGCCGTCAGGGCATCCCAGTGTTCGCGCACCCTTTGCCACGTCGCGAACCCGTTCTCACGGTTGGCGAGCAGTAGCTGCACCAGGAACGGTGCGTTCTGTGTTCGAACCTCTCCCATGGCCAGCTCGAATGCCCGCTCTGACAGATCGGGCTGCGAAAACCCTGCCAGCCCGTACAGGTACCGGATCTCCTCCTGGGGAGTGGCAGGGTGGCGATACCTCTCCAGAAAGACCTCGAAGTCCCTTTCGTCACCTGCGGAGGCGACGACGCCGGTGATCGCGGAAGCGAGGTTCGGATCCATCGCGGTCCCACCCGAGACGTGCGCCGCATGACGACGGGCGCTCTCGGCGCAGATGTCGGGGTCCTTCCCCACGATTCCGAGCGACGCGAGCACCTGCGATCGCAGTGTGGCGGTGCGTTCGTGCTCACCTCCTCGGGCGTCCCAGCCGAGGCGTTCGAAGAGGGGTCCCAGGAGGGCTCGGTCATAGGCGGCGAGCTCGAGACGAGCGCTGTCGTCCACGACGCGATCGAGAAACGAGAGTGCACCGGCGACCGGGGCCCAGACGTCGGGGTCCTCCTCTTCGACCAGGGACTCTGCGAGCGCCAGGAAGTCGGCGAGCGAGGTTCGGCCGGCAACGACGCTCGCCCAGGTGTCACCGAGAAGGTTGCGCCGCTCGAGCGGTTCGAGGTCTCCCATTCTCCCCGCGAGCCGAGCGAGGTGCTCGGGCTGATAGCGCACGCGGTAGAAGCCGCTTCCGTGCGCGTTCACGAGCACGAGACCGTTCTCGTGTTCGAGACCGGCAGTCGAAAGGGGCGAGGATTTCTCGTCGGTCGTGCTCATCCCACCGGCGTCGACGAGCAGCCGGAGGTCCGGTCCACTGTCCCCGACTGTGCGGGCCATCACGGGTATCCGCCAGCCCGATCCGATCGCGCTCTCGCCTTTGCCGGGAGCGACTCGTGAGTACGAAAACGGCTCCTGAGCGAGAGTCCATCGGCCGGGCGCCCGCTGGGTCGAATCCTCGGGAGAGCCGCTGAGTGTGACCAGCGGGAAGCCCCCCTGGAAGATCCAGCTGTCCATGATGTCGCGTACGGGCTCACCGCTCGCAGCTTCGATCGCGTCCCACAGGTCGGTGGTCTCGGTGTTCGATAGCTGGTGCTCCGAAAGGTACATGCGGACACCGTCACGGAAGCGGGTCTCGCCGAGGTACTGCTCGAGCATGCGCAGCACCCCTCCACCCTTCTGGTACGTGAGGATGTCGAACATCCCCTGAGCCTCGTCCGGAGGTCCCACCGGGTATTCGACCGGCCGGGTGCTGTGAAGGGCATCGCACTCCATGGCGGCGTCGCGTTCCATGCCGAAGCTGACCCAGCGCTCCCACTGCGGTCGGAAATGGTCGACGCACTTGAGCTCCATGAAGGTCGCGAAAGCCTCGTTCAGCCAGATGCCGTTCCACCACTTCATCGTGACCAGGTCCCCGAACCACATGTGTGCTATCTCGTGCGAAACCACGTCCGCGACACGTTCGAGCTCGAGGCGCGAGGCGCGTTCGGGATCGACGAGGAGCACGGCCTCACGAAAAGTGACGCAACCGAGGTTCTCCATCGCACCGAAAGCGAAGTCAGGGATTGCGAGAAGGTCGAGCTTCTCCGCGGGGTAGGGGATCCCGAACCACTCGGTGAAGAACCTGAGTGCGTGTGCAGCAGCTTCGAGCGCGAAGCCGGTGAGAGCCTCCTTGCCCGGGACGTGGACCACTCTGACAGCTACGCCGTCCACGTCGATCGGATCGGTGGCGACGAGAGGTCCTACGACGAACGCAACCAAGTAGCTCGACATGGAGATCGTGTCGGCGAAGCGCACGCGTTGCGTTCCGTTTGGCATCGGTGCGGTCTCGACGACGGGACTGTTTGAGAAAGCCGCGAGGCCGGGAGGCACGTCGAGGGTGACGCCGAAGACTGCCTTTCGGTCCGGCTCGTCGAAACACGGGAAGGCACGCCTCGCGTCGGTGGCCTCGAACTGCGTGGTTGCGATCGTGCGCATGACGCCGTCGAGGTCGACGAAGGTGGAGCGATAGAAGCCGTGTAGCTGGTCGTTCAGGATCCCCGAGAACGCGATCTCGATGTCGAGGTCCCCGGGCCCGCACGGCTCGGGCAGATGCAGTGTGATCCGCTCGGCGTCCGGGTCCTGCTCCACGGCGGGCGTGGCGGGGTCCTTGCCGCGTGGTCCCACGGTGGCGGAGGACACGGTGAGCTCGGCTGCGTTGAGGACGATCTGCGTGACTCGCTCGGTGGCAACGGCGGCGATCCTCACCTCACCGTCGAACGTCGCTGCGTCGAGATCAGGAGCCAGCCGCAGCTCGTAGCGATGCGGATGAACCGCATAGGGGAGGCGATAAGCCGCGGATACTTCCGTGCTCGACGATGAGGACGAGGAAGACGAATCGGTCATTTGCCGAGGCTATCTGTCCGGCCCCGGGACTCAACTAGGTTGCGGCGAGTGCAAGGGACCGAACCACAGAGCATCCACGCGCACCCGCGGTCGAGGGTGTCCCCGTGACGGCCGGTAACGGGGGTCCCCTCGACGTCGTCGCAGTGGGTTCGGCTCTCGTCGACGTGCTCACTCACACGTCGGAGGCCTTTCTCCGGCAGGTTGGCCTGGTGAAGGGGAGCATGACGCTCGTGGACCTGGAGGACGCCGCTCGGATCTACCGCGAAATGGGACCGGGCACCGAGGTCTCGGGGGGCTCGGCGGCCAACACCGCCGCCGGCGTGGCCATGCTCGGGGGACGGGCCGGATATGTCGGGAAGGTGGTGGAAGACGAGCTCGGTGAGGTCTTCGTCCACGACATAAGCGCGGTCGGGGTCGACGTCGGACAGCTGGTTCGGGCGAAGCCCGGCGGGGACGGGTCCTCGGACTCCGCCACCGGTCGCTGCCTGGTGTTCGTAACCGAAGACGGGGAGCGGACAATGGCGACCCACCTCGGCGTGGCCTCCACCTTGGGACCCGAGGACTTGGACGAGGACCTCGTGGCGCGCGCGCAAGTCGTCTATCTCGAGGGATACCTGTGGGACGTCGAGTCGGCGAAAGCGGCGATGAGACGCGCCACGGAATTAGCTCACGCCCACGACGCACTGGTCGCGCTCACGGTCTCGGACCCGTTCTGCGTGCAGCGTCACCAGCGAGAGTTCTTGGACCTTCTGAGGGACGACGTGGACGTGCTCTTCGCCAACGAGGAAGAGGCGATGCTGCTGTTCGGGGCACGCAGCTTCGACGCAGCGATGGGGGCAACACAGGAGATCGGGGTGCTGGCGGCGATCACCAGGGGCCCGCTTGGAAGTGTCGTCTTCGGAACCGCAGATCCCATCCATGTCCCCGCCGAGCCCGTTGCTCGTGTCGTGGACACGACGGGAGCCGGCGATCTCTACGCGGCCGGCTTCCTCTACGGGCTCACCCACGGGCTGGACCCGGAGGGTTGCGCTCTCCTCGGTGGCAAATGCGCCGGCGAGGTCATCACTCATCTCGGCGCACGCCCTGACGCCGACCTGAAGCAGCTGGTCCTTTGAGCACCGAGGGAGCGGCTCAGGCGGGGGCTGTCGGGGATAACCCTTGGTTGAATCGGCGTGTCATCTCCTATGCGCACCAAGGCGGGGCCTGGGAGGCGCCCTCCTCGACCCTGTACGCGATTCGGCGGGCGCTCGAGCTCGGCGTCACCGGGGTCGAGCTCGACGTCCACGCGACCGCCGACCGCCACCTGGTGGTGTGCCACGACTCGACCGTCGACCGCACGACCGACGGGCACGGACCGATCCATTCCCTCACGCTCGAAGAGATCCGAAGGCTCGACAACGCGCACTGGTTCGTAGCCGGGGGAGACGAGAGGCAGGGGCTCGCCGCAAGCGAGTACGCATTTCGCGGGAAGGCCCCGGCGGACACCGACTTCCGTGTCGCCGCCTTGGACGAGGTGCTCGACCTCATGGACGACCATCCCACGGTCGCGCTGAACCTCGACATCAAGGCGACGGCTCCAGCCGTCGAGCCGTACGAGGAACTCCTCGCCCGAGCACTCGATCGCCACGGCCACACGGACCGAGTGATCGTCGCCTCGTTCCTCGACGTCGCCACCGACACCTTCAGCGCGCATGCGCCGGACATCGCGACCTCGGCAGGGACTCTTGCCATCGCCTCTTTCTGGCGGGACCTCCACCAGGGAGAGGAACCCGGTCCGGTCCGCCACGCGGCATTCCAGGTGCCGGCTACGAGGGGGGATCAGGTCGTGGTCGACGAGAGGTTCGTGGCAGAGGCGCATCGGCTCGGGGTAGCCGTCCACGTCTGGACGATCAACGACGCCGACACGATGGAGCGGCTCTGCGACTTGGACGTCGACGGGATCATCTCGGACCTACCCTCGACTCTCTTGCCGATTCTGGAGAGGCGCGGGCTGGCCTACCGTCCTTGATGCGGCTCCCTCAGCTCCCGTGAACCGGTTCCGGAGTTAGCCGCGCCCGGCGTTCGGACGCTTGCCGTGATTTGCCTTCTTCTTGCTGCGCGCCTTGCGCTTCGTAGTGCGCTTTGACATGTCGACCTCCCAGTCGACGAACGCTACCAGCCGCCGGCTTCTTCTTGGCCGCCCGGGATTTCCACCCAGCCGAGTGGGGGTCGTCAGCGGCCCGAGTAGCGTCCAGAAGCGTGGAACGGCTCGGCCTGGTCGGTCTGCCCAACTCCGGCAAGACGTCGCTGTTCAACGCGCTCACCGGGGCATCGGCTCCGGTCGCGCCGCATCCGTTCACTACGACGGAGACGAACCTCGGATCTGCACCTCTGCCCGATACCCGGCTCGACGCGCTCGCCGAGATGAGCGCGAGCAAGAAAGTCGTAAGAGCCGTCGTGGAGATCGTGGACATCGCCGGGCTGGTGCCCGGCTCCTCCACCGGGGAGGGTCTCGGCAACCGCTTTCTCGCAGGCATCCGGGAGGTGGATGCGATCTGCCTCGTGCTGCGAGCATTCGACGACCCCGAGATCCCCGGCGTCTCGGATCCCCTGGAGGCCCTTGCCGCCTTGGAGCTCGAGTTGGTCCTCGCCGACGTGGAGACCATCGACGCGCAGCTCGACAAGCGACGCAAGGCGGCGAAGTCCGACCGCGCACTCGCACCCGAGGTAGCCGCGATCGAGTCCGCCCTCGAGGTCCTATCGGCCGGCACCCCTCTCTATCGCTCCGGTACGGGCTCCGACGAGCGCGCCTTGCGCAAAAGTCTGTTCTTGCTGACCGACAAGCCTGTGTTGGCGGTCGTCAACCTCGCCGAGGACCAGCTGGGTAAGACCGAGGACCTGGTCGAGCCGGTCGTGGACGCGCTGGGAGGGCATGGTGAGGCTCTCGGGGCATGCGTCCAGCTCGAAGCCGAGGCTGCCCAGCTCACTGCGGACGAGCGAATGGAGCTCTTGGAGGGTCTCGGTCTGGGCGAGGGGGCTCTCGCGAGGGTGGCCCGCGCTGCCTATCACCTGCTCGGGCGTCGTACCTTCTTCACCACGGGAGACAAAGAGTCACGTGCGTGGAGCTTTCGGGCAGGGGCCACAGCACCCCAGTGCGCGGGGGTCATCCATTCGGACCTGCAGCGCGGGTTCATCCGGGCGGAGGTGGTCCACTGGGACGAGCTCATCGAGCTGGGGTCGTGGTCGGCGGCCAAGAACGCCGGCCGTTTGCGCATCGAGGGCAAGGACTACCACGTCGCCGATGGTGACGTGCTCGAGATCCGTTTCAACGTGTGAACACGCCATCGTGATGCCCAACGCTTGGTTGCTTCGCGACGGTGACGTGCTGGCGGCAGCCGAGGTCGCGAGTACATATACCGAAAGGACGCGTGGCCTGCTCGGCCGCCAAGGCTTCGAGGGTGCACTGATCTTGAAGCGAACGCGCTCCGTCCACACCATCGGTATGCGCTTCGCGATCGACGTTGCTTTCCTGGATCGGGATCTCACCGTCCTCGACGTCGTCCGCTTGAATCCTTGGCGCATGACGATCCCGAGGCGGAAGTGCCGAAGCGTCTTGGAGGCCGAGGCCGGCGCGTTCGAGAGATGGCGGTTGAAGGAGGGGGACCGCCTCGAGCTGCGCGAGGTCAGTTGAGCAAGCCGGCGCCAGCTTCGCCGGGCAGGCTGGTCCTCGTGTCGACGCCGATCGGGAACCTCGGTGATCTGTCCCCACGTGCGGTGGCGACACTGGCCTCCTCCGATCTCCTCTGTTGCGAGGACACCAGGCGCACTCGGGAGCTCCTCTCCCACGCTGGAGTGAAGGGTCGGCGGCTGATCTCACTTCACGCCCACAACGAGGCGTCGCGCACGTCTCAAGTGGTTGCTCGCCTTCAGGCGGGGGAGACCGTCGCACTGGTGAGCGACGCAGGGACGCCTTTGATATCCGATCCGGGCGCGCGCCTCGTCACCGCTGCCCTGCAAGCCGGCATAGAGGTGAGCGCGGTCCCGGGCCCGAGTGCCGCTCTTGCGGCCCTGGTGACGAGCGGCCTCTCCTCGGACCGCTTCTGCTTCGAGGGTTTCCTCCCGCGCAAAGGCTCGCAGCGCAAGCAGAGGCTTCGCGAGATCGGGGTCGAGACGCGAACGGTCGTCCTCTACGAAGCGCCCGGCCGGGCGGGAGGCACTCTCGCCGATCTCGAGCTCGCTTGCGGCCCGGAGAGGTCGGTCGTGGTGGCTCGCGAGCTGACCAAGCTCCACGAGGAGACCTGGAGGGGAACCCTCGGCGAGGCCGTGAGCGAGTTCGCTTCGGAGGGATTGAGGGGAGAGGTGGTCATCGTCCTCGGCGGAGCCCCGGGCCAGTCGCAGGCGAGCGACGAGGAGTTGTCCGAAGCCCTCAAGCAAAGGCTCGTCGCGGGGGACAGCGCTCGTGACGCGGCTGCCTACGTGGCGCGTGAGCACGGCGCTTCTCGCCGGCACGTGTACGAGCTGGCTTTGTCGCTTCGTGACTACCCGACCGGCCCAGCCGATCAGGCGTGAGAGTCCGATTAGGCGCGCATGTCCGCAGTGGACGAACCGGCTGTGGTGTACGAACATCGGGGCATGTCGCCGTTCCGGTTCCAGATGGACAAGACCCAGGCACCGCCGGTCGAGCCGGGAGAGGCTCCCGAAGGCCTCGCGGTCGCCACGTTCGCAGCCGGCTGCTTCTGGGGGGTCGAGGACTTCTTCAGGTCCGTGCCCGGGGTGGTGGACGCGGTGTCCGGCTATACGGGGGGGTCGGTTGCTGCTCCCACCTACGAGCAGGTCTGCTCGGGTTCGACCGGGCACGCTGAGGCAGTGCTGGTGACCTACGACCCGGCAAAGGTCACCTACGAGGAGCTGCTGTCGGAGTTCTGGCGTCACCACGACCCGACGACACCGAACCGTCAGGGACCCGATGTCGGAACGCAGTACCGGTCGGCAGTGTTCTTCCACGACGAGGAACAGCACCGACAGGCGGAAGAGTCTCTTGCCGCTTACCAAGCAAGGTTTCGACGTCCGATAGTGACCGAGGTCGTCCCGGCGACGACGTTCTGGCCCGCCGAGGACTATCACCAGCGCTACGTCGAGAAGACGGGGCACGGCGCCTGCCACGTAGCGAATTGGTAGGAGCGGACAAAGGAGTCCCCACATCCTTGGGGGCCGAGCCGCAGAGCCGCAGAGCCGCAGAGCCGCAG
>DAIQQK010000222.1:0-4238 GCA_036786835.1 Acidimicrobiales bacterium
GGCTCTTTCATCCCCTCCTCCATGCCGGTTCATCCCGGCGCTTTCGGCAAGTTCACGTCGAATTTCAAACATCCGGGGGCCTTGGCAACCGAAAGCCGGGCCTCGAAAGCAGAGGGCGAGACCGAGACCTACGTCGAGGCCCGACCCAGGCCTCGCTCGCGGATCGCCGTCACGAGCGCGGGGACGATGACATTCAGGTCGCCGATGACCGCGTAGTCTGCACGCGAGATGATGGGCGCGTCAGGGTCGGTGTTGATCGCGACGACGTGCTTGGCGCTCTGGCAACCCGCCAGGTGCTGGATGGCGCCGCTGATCCCGCAGGCGAGGTAGAGGTCCGGGGAGATGCGCGTTCCCGTCTGACCCACCTGTTGGTTGTGAGACCGCCAGCCGAGGCTCGTGACGACGCGCGACACGCCCACGGCCGCACCAAGCAAGCCGGCGAGCTCTTCGATCGGCGCGAAGCCCTCGGGACTACCCACCCCGCGCCCACCGCCGACGACCACACGGGCATCGGCGAGCGAAATGCCGGCGCTCCGGTCCATCCACTCCGAGACCCTGACGCTCAGGTCCCGATCACTCAGCGAAGGATGATGAGCCCGCACGGTAGGCGAAGTTGGCAAGGGAGAAGGCTCGGCAACGACCCCGTCGAAGGCCACAGTGAGCAAGGCCGGTGAGGCCTCGATGACCGCATCCTCGATGAGGCTGCCCGCCCAGCGCTGCCGGCTGAGGCGAACGGTCGTCTCGCCCTCTCGAGACGCGCGGTAGCAGTTGGCCACCATCGGAAGACCGGTGAACGCGCCGACATGCGCCATCACTTCGTTGCCCCGGTCGGTGCCAGCGGCGACGACGGCAGTGGCCGACGAGGTCGAGACAAGCTCGACGAGCGCTCGCGCCCAACCTGCCGGAGCATACGCGTGGAGCTCGTCCGACTCGACCGCATACGCATCGGACACGCCGAAGGACGCGAGCGATTCGAGCGTCGCAGCGGAGATATCACCCACGAGCACTGAAGCGAGCGAATCCCCCGAGGTTTCCCCGAGAAGGCGGGCAAAACTGAGCGCGCGCAGCGAGGCGTCTACCGGCCCACTGTCGTCGTGTTCGACAAGGCAGAGGACCGTCATGAGAGGACTCCCAGTTGCTCGAGCAGTGCCACCAGCGCCGGTACGGCCTCGAGGCCGGTGCCGAGGATCTCTGCGCGCTGCCGCTCCACGACCGGGACTCGGAGCGCTTGTAAGTGCACGGGGTCGTCGTGCCGTTCGGGTGTGCTCTGCTCGACGACCGCCTTCTTTGCCCGCATGCGTCCGGGCAAGGACGGGTAACGCGGAAGGTTGATCCCCTCCTTGACCGTGACGACCGCCGGTAAGTTCAGCTCGAAGAGCTCGTCTCCACCGCGGAACTCCCGTCGGGCCCGGACGGCGACGTCGGAGATCTCCAGGTGCTTGATGCCGGTGACGCACGGCCGTCCGAGCTCATGTGCGACCCGAACGCCAACCTGGTAGTCACCGGTGTCGGCGGCCTCGTTGCCGAAGAGGATGAGGTCATAGGGCTCGCCTGAGGATTCGTGCCGGCGCACGGCGTCCACGATTGCGCCTGCAGTCGCGATCGGTCCCCATTCACGGCCGTCGGTCTCGAGCAGGATGGGGTTGCCCGCTCCGACCGCCACTGCGTCCCGGAGTTGATCAGCCGCGTCCGGGGGTCCGAGTGTCAGGACCGACACGGCGCCGCCTCGAAGCTCCACGATCCTGACGGCCTCCTCGACGGCGCATTCCTCGTGCGGGCTCACCGTGAACCCGAGCAGGCGCGTCTCGACGCTCTGGGCATCTGCAGTCACGGCGATCTTCCCTCCGACCATCGGGACACGCTTGATGCAAACGAGAACATTCACCTCGGTCAGCTTCTGACCCGTTCATTGTCCGGATCGAACAGGGGAGTCGACCCGACGACGGCGACGGTGACCGGATAGGACTCGCTCAGGTACTCGACCGTAAGGGCGCTTCCTTGCTTCGCGTAGGCGATCGGAAGGTACGCGAGTAGAAGGTGCTTGCCGACCGACGGGCCGGAGCCGGCGCTGGTCACGTACGAGGGACGGCCCTTCTCGTCCACGAGTTGCTCACCCTCTAAGCTGAGCACCGGCTCCCCGCCGAGCATGTAGCGGAGGGACCCGCTTGCCGAGCGGTGGTCGTCCACGGTCAGCGTGCAGAGCAGCGCGGCGGGCTCTCGGTCTCGCTGGTCGAGGTAGGGTGCCTTTCCGATGAATTCGTCCTTCTTCACCGAGGGGCGTGCCATGCCGGCTTCCACGATGTTGTAGTCACCTGTCAGCTCGTTGCCGAAGGCTCGGTAGCCCTTCTCCAGCCGTCCCGTCGTGCCGTAGACGCCGATGCCGACTGCGACGATCCCGTGATCGTGTCCTGCCTGCCAGAGCGTCTCCCACGCGCGGGCGCCCTCTTCGATCGGGACATGGAGCTCCCAGCCGAGCTCGCCGACGTACGAGATCCGCGAAGCCAGCACTCGGATGCCACCTAGCTCGACGGGCCGACAGGTCCCGAATGAGAAACCGGCGTTGGAGACGTCGTCGTCGGTGCACACCTGCAGGACATCTCGCGCCCGGGGACCCCACAGGCCGAAAGTCGTCCATGCCGAGGTGAGATCGGTGAGCTGCGCGGAACCGTCCTCAGGCAGGTGGTCCAGAAACCACTTCTTCTCCGACATGCCGGTGGCCCCGCCGGTCACGACCCGGAACTGTTGCGCACCCAGTCGCATGATCGTGAGGTCGGACTTGAAGCCGCCGCGCTCGTCGAGCAAGGGCGTATAGACGACTCTTCCGACCGGGACGTCCATCTGCGCGACCGTGAGCGACTGGACCGCTGGCAGCGCCCCGGGACCGGCGATGTCGAAGACGACGAACGCGGACAGGTCGACCAGACCGCAGGCATCTCTCATCGCGAGGTGCTCGGCATTGATGATCGGCGACCACCAGCGGGATTCCCACTCAGCTGAACGAGGCATCACTCGGTCCCCGTACCGCTCGAGGAGCGACTCGTTGCTCGCGTACCAGAAGGGTCGTTCCCATCCCACGGTCTCGAAGAAGACAGCGCCGAGCTCGCGCTCGCGCTCGTAGACCGGGCTCAAGCGGGTTGGCCGCTGCGACTCCCACTGCTCGGCCGGATGCACGATCCCGTACATCTTGTTGAATCCCTCTTGAGCTCTTGCCGCGACATGCTCTCGAGTTCGCTGGTGATCATAGAAGCGCGCGATGTCGGTTTCGTGAATGTCGATCTCGGGGGCACTCCCGGTCATCCACTCGGCCACGGCTCGACCGATGCCCGGGCCTTCCTTGATCCAGCTTGCCGCGACCGACCACAACCCTTTGACCTCCGGCGTCTCGCCGAGCACTGGGTGACCGTCGGGCGTCATCGAGATGAGCCCGTTGATCGCATAACGGATGCCGACCTTCTCGTCGCCCAGGAGCTCGGGCATCAGCTCGAGGGCATCTTGGAGCTGCGGATCGAAGTCGTCCTGGGTGAAGGGCAGCTCGGTTGGCGAGAGCACCGACTCCTCGATGGAAGGGATCTCCTCGGGCTGCACGATGATCGGGCGGTGCGCGTACGAGCCGACCTCCATGTCGCCGCCGTGCTGGCGCTCGTACATGTTCGTGTCCATGTCGCGCACGATCGGGTAGACGATCTCACCGACCGTGTCGGCGAAGAGGGGGATCGGACCGACGCTGATCATCTGGTGAACGATCGGCGTGAGTGGGATGCTCGCTCCCGCCATTCGAGCGATGCGCGGGCTCCAGACGCCACAACAGATCGCACAAACGTCCGTTTCGATGTCCCCCCCGGTCGTTCGGACGACCTTGACACGCCGACGGTCCGGCGACAGGTCGATGCCGACGATCTCGGTGTTCGCGCGCACGGCCAGCGCGCCCATCTGTTGTGCCTGCTCACGCATGAGCGTTCCCGCTCGAAGCGAGTCGACCACGCCGACCGTCGGAAAGTAGAGGCCTTCCAAGATCGCCTCGACGTCGATATAGGGAACCAGCTTCGCAACGCCGGCCGGGCTCAAGAGCTCGTGGGGCACTCCCCATGCCTTGGCGGCTGATGCCCGGCGACGGAGCTCCTGGCGCCGCGCCTCGGTGCGCGCGACTTCGATCCCGCCGCTCTCGGTGAAGACGTCGAGCTCTTTGTACTGCGCCGAGCTGTCCTCGGTGAGCTCGGTCATCATCTTCGAGTAGTCGA
>DAIQQK010000075.1:0-15601 GCA_036786835.1 Acidimicrobiales bacterium
ACGGAGTTCGACGGCGCCAGTCCGACGCCGTGGGGGCCGAGCGCGCTCGCCTTCAGCGCGACGACCGAGATCGACAGAGAGGACTTCGGCCTCACGTACAACATGGTGCTCGAGACGGGCGGTGTGATGGTGGGCAAGAGGGTCCGAATCGAGCTCAACGTAGAAGCTCTAGCTCGCTCGGATGCTCCTCCTTCGGTCAGCTGAGCAGACAGCAGGCGGAGGCTGGTCGGCCGGCCGCGGTCGGCCAGCGCCGCTTCGAGGAGCTACGAAATGTCTCTAGGAGCAGCAGGCAGGGGACCTGAGCGTCCAACGCTGCGACCGGAGCAGGGCCCGCAGCTGAGAGGCGAGGGCCTCGTCGAGGCGGGACGCGACGGGATCGACTGAAACGAAAGGATCGAAGTCAGAGCCGAGGCTCACCTTTGTCGACTGCGACGACCGGCAGGTCGGGACGCTCTCGGAAGGCATGTCGGAAGCCTGCGCCTCGGCCATGGACCGAGCCAAGGGTCGAAAGTCCTTAATCGAGGTGCTACCGCCATCCGAGACTGATCCAGGTCCGAGAGTGATTTAAGGTCGCGTCGATCGCATCGACTTCCTCTGCAGCAGGCGCTCGAAGCCAAGCGGCACGTCAATGGAGAAAGGACGTTCCGCGCTCCTCGCACGCCGAGTGGGCTCCCGGGCCGGATCGACCGGATCCCATCGCTCTCCTCGACTCCCAGAACGAGCGACGGTTGTCATCGCTGGTGGCGGTGCGATGGGGCCGGATGCTCGCCTCCCCGTTCGCGTTCCTTCGCGGCTCTGCGGCGGTCATGGCCCACGACCTGGCCGCGACGCCGGCAACGGGCCTCATGGTCCAGGCCTGCGGAGATGCGCACATAGCCAATTTCGGAGTCTTCGCCTCGCCTGAGCGCAACCTCCTCTTCGACGTGAACGACTTCGACGAGACCTTCCCAGGTCCTTGGGAGTGGGATCTCAAACGCCTTGCCACGAGCGCCGTCGTGGCCGCGCGGACCTCGGGCCTGAACAAGACCACCGCTTCGGACGCCGCCTGTGGCGCCGTGCGCGAGTACCGGGAACACATGACCGAGTACGCGCAGATGGGGATCCTCGACGTCTGGTACTCGCGTGTAGATCCCGAGGCCGCGATGAGAACGCTCGGAGCGAGCACTGGTGCGGCCGCACCAGTGCGTTCTGCGGTCACTGCAGCAGAGCACCACACATCCGCGACAGCGCTTCCGCACCTGACCTCGGAGAGCGAGGGAGGCAGGCGCCGCATCGTGGACCATCCCCCTCTGGTGACGCACGAGTACTGCGCCGAGCACGCGGACACACTCGAGACGATCATGCACTCGTATCGCGGGACCCTCGAGGACGATCGTCGAGCGCTTCTGGATCACTTCGAGGTCGACGACTTCGCCCTCAAGGTCGTCGGGGTCGGCAGTGTCGGTACGCGCTGTTTCATTGGCCTGTTGTCCAGCGACGCGGGCGATCCGTTGTTCCTGCAGGTGAAGCAAGCCGACCGATCGGCGCTCGACGGCCTGGTCCCGCGATCCTCGGTAACAGAGCGTGTGCGTCCCGGCCGAGACGAGCAACCTCGTCGGGCAGCGCCTGCCGGCAGCGGACAGCCAGAAGGACGACGGGTGGTGGACGGGCAGCGCCTCATGCAGTCAGGGAGCGACATCTTCCTCGGGTGGGCGTCGGCCGGCGGGTTCGACTACTACGTTCGCCAGCTCTGGGACATGAAGGGAACAGTCGACCTCTCGACGGTGAGCGCCTCTGCATTCATCGACTACGTGGAACTGTGTGGCTGGAGCTTGGCCCTAGCCCACGCCAGGAGCGGCCAAGCGGCTGCGATCGCCGGGTACGCCGGCAGCGGTGACACCCTCGACCAGGCGATCGTGAGCTTCGCCGGCGCCTATGCCGATCAGACGGAGCGGGACCACTCCGTCCTGGTCGAAGCGGTCCGCAAGGGCTGGGTGGTGGCGACTACGGGCGTTTGAGGTGCCGGAGCTCAGGGCGCCGGCGCGATCGAGTCGACCTCCTCGATTTGAACGTCGCTCAGTACCCAGCCGGCCGCGGCGACGTTGGCCTCCACCTGTTCGGCGGAGGTTGCTCCCGCTATCACCGATGCCACGGTGGGCCGAGCAAGGAGCCACGCGATCGCCAGCTCCAGCACGCTGTGCTCGTTTCTCGACGCAAAGTCTTCGAGGGCCTCGACCAACGAGAGCCTTTCGTCCGAGAGCGGTCCTCTCGGATCGCCCGGGGTGACCCCCGAGAGACGCGCACCGGGTGGAGAAGGCTCGCCGCGGCGGTACTTGCCGGTGAGGACACCCGAGGCCAGAGGGAAGTAAGGGACGAAGGCGATTCCAAGGCGCTCGCACTCAGGGATCACCTTCAGCTCCGCGTCCCGCTTCAGCAGGCTGTACTCGTTCTGCAGGCTCACAAAACGCGCAGCACCTTCATGTATCGCACCTTGGGCCTCGCGGACCTGGGCAGCCGAGAAATTCGAGCAACCGATCTCGCGGACCTTCCCGCCACGCACGAGATCGTCCAATGCTCCAAGGGTGTCTGCGATCGGTGTCTCGGGGTCAGGACGATGCAGCTGGTAGAGGTCGACGTGGTCGGTCCTCAGCCGGCGGAGGCTGTCTTCGAGCGCACGCCTCACGTAGTCAGGCTTTGCTCCGTTTCGCTCCGCGTCCACCTCCATGCCGAACTTGGTTGCCACCACGACCTCGTCACGCCGCCTGCCCAATGCACGTCCGAGCAGCTCCTCGCTCCGCGTCCCGCCGTAGATATCTGCAGTGTCGAAGAGGGTGATGCCAGCGTCGAGCGCGGCGGACACGACCTCGACAGTGCCCTTCTCGTCGATGCGCCCGCCAAAGTTGTTGCAACCCAGACCCACCGCGGACACTTCCAGAGAGCCGATTCGTCGGCTGGGCATCGCGGGCATGGTGCTCATGACGTGGGAGCCCTCAACTCGTCGCCATGCGAGGCGACGGCGTCGCCAGTGGCGCCGTCGGCGCGGGTCGAGTTCTTCTTCATCACCCTCGACAGCTCCTCGTCCGACCACAGGCGGACCCCAATCGACTGGCTCGCCGTAGCGAGCAGCGTGCCGTCCTGGGCCCAGAGGTGTGCGAGCCCGTGGGCGAACCCGTTCGCGAGGCCGTGCATGTGGATGTCGCATAGGACCCATTCGCTCGGTACTAGCCGCGCTACACGAAGCGTGTTGTCCAGGCTTCGGCCCATCGTGCGAACCCCGAGTGGCTGAGAGGTTCCACCCGAGACGTAGTCGCCTATCACCGCCAACGATGCGGCCGAGGGCTCGAGCTGCCCCGGCACGCGCGCCCAGAAGGCGGATCCCGCGTCGCCCGGCTTGCCGTCCATCTGGCTGAAGAGGCGGCCCTTGGCGACGCGATGCTCGACTCGGACCATGATCGAGTCGCCGAAGAACGCCGGGATCTCCTGGAGTGGGCAGTCCTCCGGAGGCGGCACCACCGGCGGCTCGACCCAGGTTCCCGAAAGCTCCAGATCGTGCGAGCCGAGGGCACCGTTGACCGTCAAGACCTCCTGGTCTCCGCGCCTACCGACTGCCCGTGCCTGGGTGGTGGTGCGCCCCACGGCGGCGAGCGAGACCTCGATGTCGAGGACACTGTCTGTGGGCGCGTAGGTGAGGTACTGGGCCGTGGCCCACACGGTCGGCCGGCCGGAGGCTTGTTCCATGGCGGCGATCCCGGCGGCCAACCCCGCTCCGCCGTAGAGGAAACGCCCGGGGGTGCTCACCGCCGGTGATACTGGAAGCCGCCATTTGAGCGGGTCGGCAGTCGGCTCCATCCCGAGGAATTGGAGGGGGTTCATCACGCCGACCCTAACTGGGCATGCGGAGGGTCAATTGACCGACCGACCACGGCCCTCCCAGAAGGGCTGACGGAGCTTGTACTTCTGGAGCTTTCCAGTCGCGGTCCGGACCAAGCTGTCTCGGAACTCCACGGCTGTGGGCGCCTTGAAATGAGCCATGCGCCCCCTGCAGTGATCGATCAACTCGTCCTCGGTCGCAGTCTCTCCGCCGCGGAGCACGACCAGGGCCACGACCGTCTCTCCCCACTTCTCGTGGGGGACACCTATGACGGCGACCTCTGCGACTGCAGGGTGCTGATAGATGCAGTCTTCGACCTCGATCGAGGAGACGTTCTCGCCTCCAGTGATGATCACGTCCTTCTTGCGGTCGGCTATGACCGTGAAAGCACCTTCTATACGTCCACCGTCGCCCGTGTGGAACCAACCCTCTTCGAGGACCCGCGCTGACTCCTCGGGCTGCTGCCAGTAGCCGGCAAAGACGTGGTTCGAGCGTGCGAGCACCTCGCCGTCTGCGTCGACGCTCATTCTCACGCCGACCGCGGGAGCGCCCGCTCGGCCGAGCAGCGTGGCCCGCTCGTTGGCGGGAAGCTCCTCCCACTCGACCGGGGCCCGGTTGACCGTCAGAAGAGGAGCCGTTTCGGTGAGCCCGTAGATCTGGATGAACTCCCAGCCGAGCTCGGTTTCCATACGCTCGATCGATTTCGACGGAGGTGGCGCACCGGCGACGACCATCCGCACCGTGCCCTTTCCCGGCACCTGAATCCCACGCTCGCGCCGGGACTCGGCGGCTGCGAGGATCGCGGCCAGGACCGCTGGTGCACCGCATAGAAGAGTCACTCCCTCGTCCTCTATGCGAGACAAGATCTCCTCGCCGTCCACCTTGCGCAAGACGATATGGCGTCCGCCCATCGCGGTCACGGCGTAGGGCATGCCCCAGCCGTTGCAGTGGAACATCGGCAGCGTGTGAAGAAGCACGTCGCGGTCCGTGACCGTCGTGTGCCATCCGAAGCTCGCTGCGTTGAGCCAACAATTACGGTGAGTGAGCTGGACTCCTTTCGGCCTGGCCGTCGTGCCGGACGTGTAGTTGATCGAGCATGTCGCATCTTCGTCACCCTCCCAGCGTCGCGGCATCGATCGGGGAGGAGCCGGGGCGAACAGCTCGACGTCCTCGATGCCGTCCAGGCGGATGCGGAATTCGGACTTCACCTCTCCGAGGGACTCGTCGATCTCGGGATCTACGAGAAGCACCCTCGAACCCGAATGCTCGACGATGTACGAGACTTCCTCTGCGTTCAGCCTGAAATTCACGGGTACGAGGACTCGGCCGAAACCGCTTACCCCGAAGAACGAGATGAGGAACCGTCCCGAATTAGGACTCACGATTGCGACTCGATCACCCGGCGCGACCCCCATTTCGTCGAGTGCAAGAGCCATACCGAGCGCTCTGTCGTGCATCTCCGAGTACGTGATCGTTCCGAGAGATCCGCCGACGCCAGGTTCGTCGACGATCGCGGCCCGGTCTGGGTACACGAGACCGGCTCGTTCCAGGAAGTCGCCTATCGCGAGAGGTACAAGCATGGAGCGATCTTCTCAGATGCGCCCTTCTGCTGCTCGCTGGGGTTCGCCCGGCGCCGAGGCCGTTGCTACATTGACCGCGCATGCGAGTGGACTCGAACGGAGTCGGGATCGAGTACGACGTCGTCGGGGAGGGTCGCCCCATCGTCCTGCTGCACGGGTTTCCCGACACGGGTCGACTTTGGCGAAATCAGCTGCATCCCCTCGTCGATGCGGGCCATCAGGTGATCGTCCCGGATATGCGCGGCTACGGACTGTCCGACAAGCCCGCCGAGGTCGATGCCTATGCCATGCCCCTCCTTGCCGGTGACGTGATCGCCGTGATGGACGCTGCGGGCATCGAGCGGGCGCACGTGGTGGGACACGACTGGGGAGCTGCCCTGGCTTGGGTGATCGGGTCGGTCCTACCCGACCGTGTGGACCACCTCGTGGCCCTCTCGGTCGGACATCCGGGGACGTTCGCCGCAGCGGGTCTCGAGCAGCGCCAGAAGTCGTGGTACATGCTGCTGTTCCAGTTCGAAGGGATAGCCGAGCAGTGGCTCGAGGACGACGACTGGGCGAACTTTCGCGCCTGGAGCAGGCACCCCGATGCGGACGCCGTGATCTCGGATCTCGAGAAGGACGGCTCGTTGAGGTCGGGTCTCAACTGGTACCGCGCGAACGTGCCTCCCCAAGCGCTCGTTGCTCCTCCGATCGAGCTACCGGCGGTCCAGGCGCCCACGATGGGAGTCTGGAGCGACGGGGACTTCGCGTTGACAGAAGAGCAGATGTCCGGCTCGAAGGATCACGTCGCCGGTCCTTGGCGATACGAACGCATCGATGGCCCGGGACATTGGATGCAACTCGAGGCGCCCGAGTCGGTGAACGACCTCCTTCTCGACTTCCTACCGTCCTAGATTCAGTCCCGGAACTCCGGAGCCCGTCGGTCACGCCGGGCACGCACAGCCTCCTCGAAGTTCTCCGTCGTGAGACGAACGTAGAGCTGCGCGACGCTTTCGTGGTCCATGTGAGCCCGCATGCTCGACGCGTCGAGGCTCGACCAAAGCATCCGCTTGGTGAGCTCGATCCCCACGCGGCTTAGCCCGCTGATCCGCTCGGCGGTCTCGTAGCAAGAGTCGAGAAGGTCGTCCGGTCCGACCACACGCGACACGAACCCGATGCGCTCCGCCTCCTCCGCATCGACGTCGCGCCCGGTGAGCATGATCTCGAAGGCGCGCGACGATCCCACGGCCCGGGGAAGCAGGTAGCTCAGCCCGAGCTCGCTCGAGGTGAGCCCGTTGTTCGCGCCGGCCGCGCGAAAGTACGCAGTGCTAGAAGCGATGCGGATGTCCGTGGCGGCGCTGAGGCAGAAGCCCCCACCGATGGCCGCTCCGTTTACGGCTGCGATCACGGGCTGGTGCATGTGCCGGATGGCGAGGATCACCTCGTCGAGAAGCTCCATCGACCGCAGCGCGATCGTGGGCCGAGTGAGTCCGGAGATGTTGGGCACCATCCCCGAGTCCTCGAGGTCCGCTCCAGAGCAGAATCCATGGCCGGCTCCGGTGATCACGACCACACGGACCTCGTTGTCGTGGCTCACGTCTTCGAGAGCGCCTCGCAGCGGGACCATCACGTCGAAGGCCATTGCGTTCATTCGCTCCGGCCTGTTCAGCGTCACGAGGGCCACCCCGGGACGCGGATGGTCGACCAACACGAACGACATCGCCCTCGTCCTCAGCTCAGACTTCCAGGGCCCTCTGCTTGGCCCAGCGGTAGTCGGCCTTGCCGGAGGGGGAGCGCACGATCAACTTCTCGAAACCGATCGCCTTGGGGAGCTTGTACCGAGCGAGATGCTTGGCGGCCTCTTCCAGCAGGTCCTGGGATGTCACTGCGGAACCATCCGCCAGCTGCACGAGGGCGACCACCTCCTGGCCCCATCGCTCGCTAGGACGGCCCGCCACGACCACGTCGACGACGTCGGGGTGGTGAACGATCGCCTGCTCCACCTCCTCGGCGAAGATCTTCTCTCCCCCCGAGTTGATGGTTACCGAGTCGCGCCCGAGCAACTCGATCTGGCCGTCGGACAAGAGGATCGCGCGGTCCCCTGGAATCGAATACCGCACGGAGTCCACGATCGGGAAGGTGCGCGCGGTCTTCTCTGCGTCCCCCAGGTAGCCGAGAGGCACGGCCCCGCGCTGTGCCAGCCAACCGATCGACTCGTCTCCGGGTGAGAGCTCCTTCGTCAGGTCGGCGCTCAGGACTGTGGTGCCCGGTCCCGCGGTGAAGCGCCCGGTCTGCACCGAACCCGACACGGACATCTGCCCCATCTGCGCCCCCGTCTCCGATGCCCCGGCGACATCGCTGACGATGAGGTTCGGAATGGCGGCGATGAAGCGCTGCTTGATCACCTCCGAGAGGATCGCCCCGCCGCTACCGAGAGCCATGAGGGAGGTCGTGTCGTACGAGCCGCGCTCGAGCTCCTCGACGAGCGGACGAGCCATGGCGTCACCGACGACGGTGATGCCGATCACCCGCTCGCGCTCCACGGTCCGCCAGATCTCTGGTGGATCGAGCGTCCGCACGTTCTCGGGAAATACGACGGTCGCGCCGAGCGCAAAGTAGTAGAAGCACGCCCATTGAGCCGCCGCGTGCATGAGGGGTGGGATGTTGAGGACCCTCACGTCGTCGGTCGGAAGCAGTCGTGCGAGCAGATCGTCGTAGCTTCCGAGTACCTCCCATGTGCCGAAGATCCTTCCGCCCATCGCAGCATGGAAGATGTCGTGCTGACGCCAGAGGACGGCCTTGGGCATGCCCGTCGTGCCGCCCGTATAGATGAGGTACAGGTCATCTGGCGAAGGTTCGACCGGGGGAAGCTCGGGCCGTGCCGAAGCGAGCGCTTCCTCGTAGTCGACAGCACCGGGTAGAAGGGGGTTTTCAGAATCATCTGCCACCTGGAGCAGCACCTCGAGTTGAGGGAGCTTCTCGAGGACGCGTTCGAGCACGGGGGCGAAACCGGCGTGGTACACGAGTGCGCGCGGTTTGGCATCGAGCAGCAGGTAGAGAAGCTCCTCCTCTACGTAGCGGTAATTGACGTTGAACGGTGCCACCCGGGCCTTGTATGCGCCGAGCATTCCCTCGATGTACTCGTTGCAGTTGTACAGGTAGAGGCCCAGGTGGTCTTGTCCTGACTCGTGACCCGCCAGGTCGTTGCGCTCTGCGTGTGCACCGAGACCCGCGCGGTGAAGGTACGTGGCGAGCCTGCGCGATCGTTCGGTGACCTCTTGGTAGGTCCAGCTCCGGTCACCTTGGACGATGCAACGGCGCGTGCCGATGACGCCGGAGACCTTCTCGTGCACCAGCCCCAGGTTGAACTCTCCGCTATCAGGGGAAGACGAGCTCACTTCGGCTTGTCGGCCTTCGAGGCCACTCTCTGCGGGCGCGCTCACTGTCGGTAGTTCTCGACGGTTGAGGCCGGTCGGACTTCGGCTTCATCGGGATCCTGGCCGGCATTTCGCCTGGCCCGTCTCTGGCGCAAGAGGTCCCAGCACTGGTCGAGCGACACCTCGATGGAGCGCAGCTGCTCCTCCTCCTCTGGTGACAGTCCGTCTCCGACGTGCGTCTCCTCGAGCCGGCGTTCGTCGTCGGCGAGCCGGCTGATCCGGGCCACGATTTCCTTGTCGTCCACTTCCCGTCCTCCTCCTACCTCGATCCACCCGATCCAGCCGGGTCGACGTCGTGCCTATGGTCCTCGGCGACGCCCAGCTGTTCTACTTCAACAAGCGCGAGAGCCTCCTGTCGGCGAGAGGCTTGCCGCCGGTCTGGCATGTCGCACAGTACTGAAGCGACTTCGTGGCGAAGGACACCTCCCTGATCACGTCGCCGCACGCAGGGCATTTCTCGCCGGTTCGGCCATGCACCTGCATGGAGCGCTTCTTGTCTCCCTTCAATTCTGCAGCTTCGAGGCCCTTCGTCCGCTCGATGGCGTCGCGGAGGATTCCGACGAGGGCATCGTGAAGCCGGAGGATCTCCTCTCGATCGAGCTTCGCCGCCGGCTTGAACGGAGAGAGCTTGGCAGCGTGGAGGGCTTCGTCGGAGTACGCGTTCCCGACGCCTGCGATAACGGACTGACGGGCGAGGGCGTTCTTGATCGTGCCCGACTCGAGCGAGAGACGATCTGCGAGGATGATTGCGTCGAATTCGGGATCGAGCGGGTCGGGGCCCAGGCTCGAGATGCCTTCGACCTGGTCTGGGTCCCGAACCACCCATATGGCCAGGCGCTTCTCGGTTCCCATCTCGGTCACGTCGATGCCGCTTCCGTCGGAGAATCCGAGCCTGAGGGCCAGTGGGGACTTCCCGGGCCTCGCTCGTGACGAGGGCAGCGACTCCGACCATCTCACCCACCCTCCGCGGGCCAGGTGGACGACCAACCAGATCGACTCGAACTCGCCGCAGACGTACTTGCCTCTCCTCGAGAACGAGCTGACCGTCCGGCCGACGAGGTCGTCGAGAGGCGGATCGAAGGTCTTGAGGGCGGCGAACGACGCAAGCTCGCACCGCTCGACGCGAAGTCCGCGAGCACGCTCGTCGAGAAACTGGGTGAGAGCGTCGACCTCCGGAAGCTCGGGCACGTCTCACTGTCGCACACCTGCCGTTTGGGGGACGGTCGAACGTGCCATGGTGATCGGATGAGGCGTTCGGGCTGGCGGGGGTTCTGCCCGGGCTTGGCCTTGCTGCTTGTGCCGGGGGTGCTCGCTGCGTGCGGTGGTGCTGTGAGCTCGGGGCACCCGCGAACGACATCATCCACATCGAGCTCGGCCGTCACGACGACCACCGAAGCCCCTCTCCCGGTGACGGCGGTCCAGTGGAGTCCGTGCGGTTCGGGCCTGCAATGCGGCTCCGTGACGGTTCCGCTCGACTACTCACATCCGCAGGGGGCCACGATCCAGATCGCCGTGGAGCGCCACCCGGCCGAGGTCCCCTCCCAGCGGATCGGCTCGCTCGTAATCAACCCCGGGGGTCCGGGTGGGTCCGGGATCAACGACCTTCCGAACGAGTTGAGCGTGTTGACCCCGGGGCTGCTCGACGACTTCGACATCGTCTCGTTCGACCCTAGGGGCGTCCAGCGAAGTGACCCCGTGAACTGCGGGACGAGCGGGGCGCCTTCCGACAACACGAGCCCGCTCCCGGACCCCGCCCCTACGAGCGCTGCGGGTCAGCAAGCGCTCTTATCCAACGATCAGGCATACGCCGCGCAGTGTGAGCAGAACAGTGCCGCCGTGCTGCCGTTCGTGGGAACAGTGGACACGGCGCGCGACCTCGACCGCATTCGCCAAGCCATCGGTGACCCGACGCTCACGTTCATCGGCCATTCCTACGGAACTCTTCTCGGCGCCACCTATGCCGAGATGTTCCCCACTCACGTGCGGGCGATGGTGCTCGACGCAGCGATCGATCCAGCTCTGAGCAGCGACGATTACCTGCTCGATCAGGCCGAGGCGCTGGAGGGCGTCCTTGTCGACTTTCTGAACTGGTGTGAGGGCTCGTCCTCGTGCCCGTGGCGATTGTCTGCCAACCCGACCTCTGATCTGGTCGGCCTCATCGCGCAGGCGCGCCAACAGCCAATTGCCGGAGGAGGAGGGCGTGCTGCGGGCCCCGGCGAGATCTACGACGCGTTGTTGGACGGGATGTATTCGAGAGGTGACTGGCCCCGTCTTGGACACGCCCTCGGGGAAGCGGCATCAGGAAACGCGAGCTCCGTGCTTTCGATGTCCGATGCTTACCGCCAGAACGGATCGACGAATGGCAGCGATGCGGCACAGGCGATCGATTGCCTGGACCATCCCGTCTCGCGTGACACCACGGGGTACGCCGCCCTTGCGGCCTCCGACGCCTCTGCTGCGCCCGTGTTCGGACCACTGCTCGCCTGGGGACTGCTGGGCTGCGCCGTATGGCCGGCACCCGCCACCCGAACTCCCGCGCCGACCCCGGCAGTGGGGGCTCCTGCGATAATCGTGACCGGCACGACCATGGACCCGTTCACCCCTTACCAGTGGGCGGTGAACCTTTCGCACGAGCTCCAGCATGGTTTTCTGCTCACATGGAAAGGTGAGAACCACGTTGCCTACTTCTACAGCTCATGCGTTCGGGACATCGACCAGGCGTACCTGATCTCGGGTACCTTGCCTGCAGCGGGCACTGTGTGCAGCGACTGACATCCATGTACAGCAGCGCACGATCCGATCTCTCTGGAATGCTACGGACATGAAGGTCCACCTGGTCGACGGGACCTACGAGCTGTTCCGCCACTACTACGGACGGCCGCCGCGTCAATCGGTCGACGGGAAGGAAGTTGGCGCGGTGACCGGTGTGGTTCGCGACGTGATCTCGATGCTCGGATCCGGGGTCACACACCTCGGGTTGGCCACCGATCACGTGATCGAGTCGTTCCGAAACGACATGTGGCCCGGTTACAAGACCAGCTCGGGAGTTCCAAGTGAGCTGCTGGCTCAATTTCCGTTGCTGGAGGACGCCATGAGGGCGCTGGGCGTGACGGTTTGGCCCATGGTCGAGCTCGAGGCTGATGACGCTCTCGCATCCGCAGCCAGCGTGGTTGCGAGGGACAAAGCAGTGGAGCAGGTCATCGTTTGCACTCCCGACAAGGACCTGGCTCAGTGCGTGGCAGGGCTGCGGGTCGTGCAACTCGACCGGCGCACCGGTGAGATGCGGGACGAGGCCGGGGTATGGGACAAGTTCGGTGTGGGGCCCTCTTCCATCCCCGACTGGCTGGCGCTGGTGGGCGACTCGGCAGACGGGTTTCCGGGGTTGAGTGGATGGGGGAAGCGGTCCGCGTCCGTGGTGCTCGCTCACTACGGCCACATCGAGCAGATCCCGCTCGATCCGCGCCGCTGGGACCCGGGCATCCTCAAATCTGTACGAGGCGCGGCGAGACTGGCCGGTCGCCTGGAGAGCGACTTCGAGCTCGCTCTTCTGTTTCGCGATCTCGCGACGTTGAGAGTGGACGAGCCGGTCCTGACCGACACTTCGGCCCTTCTATGGAGGGGACCTTCTCCTGAGTTCCCCGCTCTCTGTGAGTCGCTGCGCGAGCCTGCACTGTGTGACCGAGCCCTCGGGATCGCCGCACGCTGACCATCGCACGCTGACGATCGGCGATCGGACTGGGCGCGGGGTCGCCGTCCCCGAACAGGCCTACGAGGAATTCAGGTCGAGGCGGCGCAGGGGCTCTGCGAAGGACGCGGCCCACGTCGCCAGGCACGCAACCGCGAAGATTCCCCCAACGAGGCAGACCCCATCCCAGCCGAGCGCTCCGTAAGCCAGCGCGGACGTCGCCGACCCGATCGCGCCGCCGACGAAGTAGGCGCTCATGTAAGCGGAGTTGAGCCTGCTGCGTGCCTCGGGGTGAAGCCGGTAGATCTCGCCCTGATTGGTGATGTGCACTCCCTGAGCACCTATGTCCAGGACCACGATTCCAACGACGAGCATCACCACGCTGCTCCCGCCCGCCCACATCGCGGCCCACGAGACGACCAGGAAGCACGACGCGATGCCGGTACTCAGCCGCGCCCTGCGACGATCGGACAGGCGACCTGCGAGCGAGGCGGCAACGGCACCTGCGGCCCCTGCGAGCCCGAACAGGCCGATCACGGCGGTCGAGTAGTGGTAATGGTGCGATAGCAAGAAGGCCATCGAAGTCCAAAGCACGCTGAAGGTCGCGAACGAGAGCGACCCGTAGACAGATCGCAGGCGAAGAATCGGCTCGTGCTTGACGAGGCTCGCGACGGACGCGAGGAGCCGTCGGTAGTCGAGCCCCGTGTCCTGTCGCCAGTCCGGCAGACTTCGATGCAAGACGGCCGCCTGGACGAGCATCACGCCGGCTGCCACGAAATAGACGACCCTCCAAGTGCCGGCTTCAGCTAGAAGCCCTGCGACGGTTCGCGCAAGGAGGATCCCGACGAGGAGCCCGCTCATGACCATCCCCACCACGCGCCCGCGCTCGTGCTCCGAGGCAAGCGAGGCAGAGAACGGCACGAGGATCTGGGCCAGGACGCTCATGGTCCCGACGATGAAGGCCGCAGGGAGCAAAGATGCTTCGACGGGTGAGCTCCCGAGCCAAACGAGGGCGGTCGCGGTAGCGAGCGCCAGCAGGACGATGAGGCGTCTTCGCTCCACCAGGTCGCCCAGCGGCAGCAGGAACACGAGGCCCAACGCATATCCAAGCTGCGCGACGGTGACCATCAGGCCCGCCACTCCCGAGGAGAGGTGCAGCGATCTTCCGATGTCTGGGAGCAGGGGCTGCGCGTAGTAGTTGTTCGCAACGGCTGTTCCTGTTGCAACAGCCATCACGAGGACCAACCTTCGTCTCAGGCGATTCTGCGAGTCGTAGAGACGAGGATGCGCTTGTGCGTCCTCATGGGCCGTCACTGCGTCTTCTCGGATCCATTCGGTTCTGCGCTCAAGCTGTAGCCGATGCCGGGGGCCGTCTTCAGCAGCTTGCCCATCGGGTCGTTCAGTTTTTGTCGCAGGCGGTGAACGTAAGCGTGGAGGTACTGGGCCTCGCTCGAGTAACCCCGCCCCCACACAGCGTCAAGGACCATCTGATGCGTGCACGTCTTGCCGGCGTGGCGCGCGAGATAGGACAGAACGTCGAACTCCTTCGAGGTGAGATCGATGTTCGATCCCTCCAGGCGAGCCTCGCGGTGGACCATGTCCAGCTCGAGCGGACCCACCGAGAGCCGGGCATCCGGGGTCTGGTCGGTGGTGGCGCCGCGATGACGGATGGCGGTCCGAATGCGCGCCTCGAGCTCAGCCATGCCGAAGGGTTTCGTCACGTAGTCGTCTGCACCACCGTCGAGTGCGGCCACCTTTCTGTCCTCAGCGTCTGTGGCGGACAACACGATTATCGGGACCTCACTCCACTGGCGGATCCTCCGACAGACCAAGAGCCCGTCGATGTCGGGCAGCCCCAGGTCGAGCACGATCACGTCGGGGGAGACCAGGGCGGCCTGCGAGATCCCCTGTTCGCCGTTGGCGGCGACAACGACGTCGTGCCCGCCCGCCTTCAAACCCAGCCGTACGGCTCGGAGCAGCGAGGGATCGTCGTCGATCACGAGGACCTTGGCCATCGTTAAGAAACTATTCAGGGAAACGGTCGCCTGTTCAGATCCTGTTCAGAGGGGGCGACTGCATCATCGTTCCATGGCCGATTTCCTCGCAGTCGTGGGCATCGTCGCCTTTGTCGCGGTGATGCTCGGGCTCGTTTGGGCGCTAGATCGGGTATGACCTGGGTCCAGGGCATCCTTCTCGCCCTCTCCATCATCGTCTTCATCTACCTGGGCGTCGCCATGTTCAAGCCCGAGTGGTTCTAGATGGGCTTTTTCTGGACCATCGTCGTCCTGGTCGTCCTCCTGGGTATCACCTGGCGGTACCTGGGTTCGTACATGGCCGCGGTCTTCGAAGGCCGCGTGCACTACTTCGCGTGGGCCGAGCGGCCCTTCTACCGGCTTCTCCGCACCGGCCCCGACCAAGAGCAGACGTGGAAGCGTTACGCCGGCTCGCTGGTGATCTTCTCCGGCGCGTTCGTCGGCATCGGCTATCTGCTGCTCAGGATCCAGGGGTCGCTGCCGCTCAACCCCCAGCACTTCGGGCAAGTGACGCCGGCGCTCAGCTTCAACACTGTCGTTTCGTTCATGACCAACACGAACTGGCAGAACTACGGCGGGGAGACGGCCATGTCGTACTTCTCCCAGATCGGCGTTCTCACAGTGCAGCAGTTCGTGAGCGCTGCCGTCGGGATCGCCGTGGCGATCGCCATGGTGCGCGGCTTCTCCCGCCGCAATTCCCCGACGATCGGCAACTTCTGGGTGGACATCACCCGTTGCATGCTCTACATCCTGCTCCCGATAGCGTTCCTAGCCGGGATCCTGGCCGTCGGCCAGGGCGCCGTGCAGACCCTGGCTGGGCCGGTCAGCGTTCACAACTCGCTTAACGGCGTCACTCAGACGATCGCCCGTGGTCCTGCAGGTTTCATGGGCCCGATCATGCAGCTCGGGACCAACGGTGGTGGGTTCTTCAACGTGGACCTGGCGCACCCCTTCGAGAACCCAACGGCTCTCACCAACCTGCTCTACATCTGGCTCACCCTCTCCATCCCGTTCGCGCTCACCTACACCTTCGGCAA
>DAIQQK010000076.1:0-677 GCA_036786835.1 Acidimicrobiales bacterium
TTTCGTCAACTAGGACGGTGACATCGGTCAACGAAGCGTGGACAATGAGACTGGTGGGCCCCCTGACCAGGAAGAATCCGCCTTCATTCATGGCCGCGGATGAGCACATCCATGTTACGCGTCGCCAGATCGAAATCCTCCTGGCTTCGATCACGGCCGAGGAATCAGGCGATGGGATCTACGTAAAGGCTGGGGCTGACAAAGGGACAGATCGTGCGACCGTTTACCAAACCCTCAAGAGGCTGGAGCGCGTGCTTGGCGTTACCTTGGTGGATAAGTCAATTTCTGGCACCCCGATACTCACACCAGAGGCGCGGTCCATCGGTACGTTTGCGATCGAACTCCTCGCTGCCTTTGACTCCTTCGAAGGCCACGTTCGTACACCAATTTCCGAAGGGACGGTTCGAGTCGGTTGCTATCCGGCTCACGTCATTCAGATCGTCGCGAACGCGATGGATAGGAGTGTCGGACCCCCATATCTACAACTGTCAGTAATCGGCGACGAGAGTCGACCACACCTAGGCGCTGGTCTTCTCAACGAAGTGCGAGCGGGCGCGATTGACCTTGCCATTGCGCCTAGGCAACCCTTTGACCACGACGAATTTAGGTTCACTGAACTCTACGAATGGCATCTCGTAGCCTGTTCTCCGTATGCCGAGAACCTTGAAGGCCATGTC
>DAIQQK010000076.1:687-15553 GCA_036786835.1 Acidimicrobiales bacterium
CCTTTCAAAGCTCGCATTGGAAGGAGTAGTAACGAGCCCCCGGGGCCATTCCTCTAGGGATTTGCTAGAGGGAGCTTCCGTTGTATCCGGCATACCAATACATGTTTCGGCCGAGAGTACCAACGTGCCTGTGCTTCTCGAACTCGGTCGGATTCGCCAAGGAATACCCATTGTGCCGTGTGATACTTTGCGCTACGACGCTCCTAGATCAGTTGTAATAGATGGCAATAGGCAGGTGATCAAAGGCACGTATGGAGCGTGGACCAGAGTAACGAGCCGCTCCACCGAATATTCCACCTATTCAAGGCTCGCTTCGGAACGGCTACTCGAGTCGTCAAGACATCTGCGCGAAAACCACATTTGTATGCTCCCTGCCTGAAACATAACAAGATTTCTCCAAACGTTTAGTCCAAGTTACCGCCGACCGACATGAGCCAGGCATTAGCCACAACGTGTCAAAACACTCGCGATGCCGTTTACCAGTCCCGTGGAGCCTCGCGAGGGTGAGACAATCCTGTCTTCACATTCCGGTGTGGCATCTAATCAGGAATCAGAAGGTCAACCTGTCTCGGCGTTGTGCCTGCAGCGAAGCGTCCAAAAACACGCCCGACCGTCTCAGCAAAAGGCGGTACTGGACCGGCCGGGTACCCGTCTTCAGGTGAGCACAAGGACGAGAATAACAGCCACGACATTAATCGCTGCACCGATAAATGTAACGAGGGTTAGACCCAGCACTCGTTTACCGAGGTACGTGCTTGGATCAACGTTGAGCATATACGCAAAACCGACGAGTGCCATCACTGCAGCAAACGCCAGAATGGTTAAGAGCCAAAACGAAGACAGCGAAACAAGAGCCGCGGCGGTGATCCCCACCGCTCCCAATAGAATTATGCAAGGAAGTTGAAGTGCGTCTGCGCCGTAATCGCCAACGTCGGCTACTGCTGCCGCTTGGAGATGAGGCGGCAGATCTTTAGAGGACACGTTGGACTTGTCGGTCGCAGTTTGAATCGTGCCACTAACGTGCGATCGGATGCTTCTAGATAAGACGCTCGAAGTCAAACTAAGAACGAACCCCATTGCGAACGGAATGACGACAACGGCTTTGGCGGCATCGTGACTGATCGATATCAATTCGTGACATCCAGTTGAAGATCAAACCCATCCAACTCCCATCCCTTCTTACGTTCGCCTTCGCAGGTTACCTGGACATGAATAACCTGATCTCCCACCCGAATGTCATCATCCTTTACGGTTGATTCGATAACTTGGGCATCAGCGCCGCCACGTGATCGGCGAAATTGTCGTCTTGCCGGGATGCGAAATGGAATGATCGTCCAAACACGCTCTAGTTGGTCGCGATAACGCAAGTATTGACTGTCAATGGTGGATTTACCAAACAGGAACAAGCTGGAAGGTCCGTAGTTAAGAGCCTCCACCACCTGCTTACCGGTTTTCCCTATCCGAATCGTGCAATGTCTACAGTCGACGCTCGACGTGATGTGAATCCCGGGGGGGTTCCACGAAGGGCCATTCTTGCATTTTCTTGCCACGGCTTCCCCCGACTCCCGTCTACTTTAAGTAACAGTCCGCAGTGGATGCTGCAGATTCACAAGCCTTGTAATGTCCTCGAGTATGTGCGCAGAGTGTTCACTTAGGGATGTCGAAGCGGTACGACTGACCAGCTGTTGCAAATGATCTTCGTCGAGGCCGTTCGAGACAAAACCGAGAACGTTTTGACGGTCCTCTTCCTGAGGGGGGAATGACCGCCACGTAGAGTCGGGCCTTGGCGTGACCTGCCAGGTGAGATCAAACTCGGCGAACGCGATGCGGAGGAACCCGACGTTATGAGAAAAATCATTGTCGCCCACTTCACCAAGGAGCCTGATTACTCGTCCCGGATCCATCTGACGGTGCTGGCCGTTTTCCCATTCGTATAGCACCGCCTTAGTGGACTTGATCACAGGCATCTCCTCACACAGATGAATGAAGTCGGCTGCATCGAGTGGAGTCACCCAGCGGACAGCGACAAAATCGTCGTGTAATTCGACGCCCAAGTACGAATCATCTGCCAAAACGTAGTCACGTCCTATGAAATCACCGTAGTCAGCGTCAATGGTGTCGTAATCGAGGGCTGAGTTGTCGGATCCGTTCCGCTCGACCGCATCCTGGAGCATCGGGGTCATCTTGATGACGGCGAAGGCCGCACCGTCGGGGTCAACGAGGGCAGCGAAGCGGCCTGGGGGTATGTCAGTCGGCGGAGCGAGGGTCATAGCCCCGAGCTCGCTCGCTCTCGCGACCGTGGCGTCGGTGTTGTCGGTTCCGAAGTATACGAGCCAGTGGGCCGGCACCTCCGCCGGGACCATGTCGGACATGGTCACCATCCCTGCGACCCGGTTCTCCCCGAGCCTCCACTCGGTGTAGTTCATTCCCTCCATTTCGAGGTCGTTGGGCGTCCAGCCGAAGACCTCGGTGTAAAAGACCTTGGCCGCGGCAACGTCTCGGGTGTTCAGCTCGCTCCAGCAGAAGGCTCCTGGCTCGTTGGCGAGCTCTGCTCCGCAAAAGGTCTTCGGCTGCCAGATGGCGATCACGGCGCCCGTCGGGTCTGCGAAGACCGCCATGCGTCCGATGTCCATGACATCCATCGGCTCCACGAAGAGCGTCGCTCCGGCCTTCTTCGCGACTTCGACCGTTTTGTCGGCGTCGTCGACCGAAACGTACGCCACCCAGGCGCTCGGCTGGCCTTCCGTCATGATCCCCATGTTTCCCGCCACTGTCTTCCCGTTCTTTCGGAAGATCGTGTAGTGGCCGGCTTCTTCGCCTTGATCCTCGGCATCCCAGCCGAAGAGGCTGCTGTAGAAGGAGTTAGATTCCCCAATGTCCTTGGCGGCGTGATCGATCCACGAGGGGGTCCCGGGGGCGTAAGAGGTGAATTCGGGCATATCGACACCTCCCGCTCGTGAGGGCAACAGCTTATCGATTGGTGGCTCGGCATCGAGCCAGCAATCGGGGCTCAACACGTGGGGGGTCGTCGCCGGGAGTCAGGACCCGGTATCCCAGGCCGTCGCTCCGTGGGGACCCGTGAACTGGAGGTTATCCCCGAACCTGTTCGCCCGGCTCGGTCTGGTCGCGGGTGTTCCTCCCGTAGAGCCCGGTAGCGAAGGGGGCTGCGTCCCAAAGAGGGCGACGACCAAGGGTCGTTGCTGCTCGGCAGCGCACTCCGCCAGAGGTTCATATGGCCTGCTCGGTCCCAGGCGCTTGGGAGCCTGTGGTGCAGCGAGGCCGTCATCAGTCCTCTTCGCAATAGCGGCGTTCGCTGTCGCGGCCGACCCGAGAGTTAACCTTGACGAACCCCCTCAGCGCTTCCAGGCTGATGAGGACACGGCGTCCGATTCGGACCTGTTCGATCTGTCCGGAGTTGATGAGTTCGTACAGCAGACTGCGGGAAATGTCCCGCTGCTCAGCGGCACCCGTGATCGAAAGGAGCAGAGGCCCATTAAGCCCAAGCCCAAAGTCGTCCCCTACTCGCCTTTCGGCAACGAGCATTTCGATCTCGACGTCACTCGTGGTCCATGGTCCCAGGAAGCCAGTCGGCTTGTCGAGTTGTGTTCGAATTCGTTCGATCGCACGCGGTCTCATCGTGAGCCACGATGCTTTGCTCGGTGTGTTGAACCCGTTTTACTCGAATGCGATATCGCATGATCTCCTCCTGTTGGACCGGCATGCGATGACAAGCTGTCACATCCGCGAGATGTTTTCGTCACGCGTTTCTGTGCTATCGATGAGCCCGCACTTAGTCCTCTGAACCTTCTGATCTTGCGTCAGAAAGTGACCGCGCTTCTTCCATCCACACCAAACGTATGGATGCATTCTTGCTAGTTCGCCTTCGCCGATCCCATGACTTGCGAGCATGTTCGGCGGTTAACTAGGACGGCCTTCATGACTCCGCTCCTTCAGGATGGGGTCAAGAATCTTGTGAACTGGTTCCTCGTACCAGTCACAACGCTCTCGCCAGTAATCCATTACCGCCGGACTGTGGCGACCGATGAAATCGAAGAAGTTGATCCACCCTTCTCTTTCATCAGTAGGCGCGAGGATCTCATTCGTTAGGGTCATGGACATGAAGTCCACGAACATCTCGGCAATCACCTTTGCACGGGTACGATCGGGCTCGTTGATCGGCGGCGGCTCGCCATCGTAGAAGACCGCCCGAAGTTGGGGATAGCTCAGAAAGATCATCGAGAGTTGGTGCATTGTGCCATTGACATTCTGCGACAACAGGGCGCGATTGGTGTCAATCGCATGCTTGGTCTGCGCAGACAGTGCCTCAGTCTGCTTTCCGAATTCTGCGGTCTGTTTCTCGAATTCTTTCCGCTGATTTATGAGCACTCGAGCTTGATATAGATAGACAGTCACGGAAAGCCCTAAGAGCAGCAGCGATATCCATGTGGCGACGCCGGTCGAGGTTGTGGCGAACAGCGATTGAACTAGCACCAGACCTCCGGAAGTAAGGCCTTCAGGTGTGCAGCGCCATTGACGCTCTGATACTCAAGCTCGTAGATATCCGTTAAGAGCGAGCGAAGCTCGTCTCCGGACAGGTCGCCGGTGTCTTGAAACGGACGGTCTAGCAGGATCATGGGTATGCGATTAGACGGATTTCGAAAATCCGGCATGAAGTACCTACGTAAGCATCGAATCGGGCGCGCACCCCAGCGTTGATAGAACAGGATCCGTCTTCTGGCCCAATCCGGCGAGGTTGCTTCAGCTGGGTCTTCCACTTCGAGAACGAGGCGATCGCGGCCCTCCAGGATGGATTCGTCCGTAATGGCGTCCAACAGTCGACCGCCGAGGCCTAGTGATCGCACATCTGGGGCCACTGCTGCATATTCCAAGAGTCCGTGTTTACCGTTTGGCAACCACGCGATGACGGCAAAGCCGACAATCCGATTGAGGTCGGATACCACCCAAGTCGCCTGTCCGCGAGGAATGAGGAAGACGGTTTCAAAGTCATCTCGTTCGCTTGCCGGGAAGCTTGTGTCATAGATCGATCGAATTTGTGACCAATCGACCGTGGCTGGGTCAGTAACTCGAGCAATCCGTGTTTCGTTAATCATGAGGCCGACGCAGATGTGTTGTGCGAGACCCACACGTTTGGCTCAACATAAACTGCGATCTCATTACCTCGGTCGACAAGAAGAGGGACAATGCCTCCGGCAACCCCCACAGCGGTATCCGATTCCCTAAGATCCATGCCCGTCCAATGGAACCAGTCATCGAAAGTGCCAGTGATGGTCATGGACAACGGAGCAATCCTTATCACCCGTCCACCGACGAGTTGGTGTGTTCGAAGCCAAGGATCTGCAGAAAAGCCATCTGGTCCTTTATGTCGCAAAAACGAACTCATCGGCTCGGCACAATGCGCCACTTTTGAAGTTGGACGCACGGGCGCTACCAAGTGCGCTAACTGGCGCTCCCTGGTGATGCTTTGGAGATGCCTGAGACAGATCGAACTCAATCCTTTGCCTCGAGCACTCGGGTCCAACGTGATTTCGAGAGCACATATCGTGTTCGGGTCTCTGCCCAGCCTCGTGGTCTCAACGCCGAGTTCGATCGCCTCGTCCCATCCGCGATCAGGCAGCTCCGAAAGATCCTCTTCCCAGCGGAACGGCACCGTGAGAATACGGCCCAGAAGGGCGTCCGAATCTTCTGTTGCCACGAGGAACCAAATCCATTCCACGAAGGCATCGAAGTTGTTGAAATAGAGGCGCGAATGGGGGTCCTGGAGCATGAAAGTGGGCCACTGGGAATCAAGGGCGAGGGCGGCCTCAGCAAGGTCGGGTCTTTCCGCAGCTGGCACAACCTTCCAAGCTTGCACGTTTCAAGCCTAGATTTCATCTGAGCCGCTGTCGTTGCACAGAGCCGCGGCCGAACGGCTAAGTAGCCTTCCTTGGTCAGGGGCTGCGAGCTTCCGGTGGGCGTGAAGCCGCTCATTCTCAAAGCTAAGAGTCAGTTCAGATGCGGTACTCTGAATTCCCGGATCAGGACTACACGCGCGTCGCTAGTCACGGTTGGACCTCGCCCGAGTTACCACCGCACAGCATCTGATACTTCGTCATCAGAAGTTGTTGCTCCTGAGGTTTCGTCCCCGAAGGATTAGAACGTCTGATTCCAGATCAGAATCTGGTCGCAGCCGACTGGCACCCAACACCTACAGGGTCCATCGGGGCGGCAATTCATACCTAACGACGGCTCGCGCGCGTTCTGTGCGAACCGTCCAGACGCGGAACGCCGAATACGCGCTTCACAGGAAACGGAAACACAAGCCCGGCAGGCGCTCCGAAGACCCCGATCTGTCACCCTTGATCGATACCGGACGGGTCGCCGTCCCGAAGGGCCAGCCCGGGAGAGCACTCGTCCTGGGCATCCCACGAACTGGCTCCAGGGCGCGTCGAACTCCAAGCTCGGACGCTCAACAACTCCCCGGGTTGGGACCTTCGCCTCTTTCCGCTCGATCGGGGCGGCCGGATGCTGTTCCCAGGTTGGCGTGTAAGCGCGTCGACGGGGGAGGCAAGTCGTGGGCCATCGGGTTGCTGCGGCGCTGTCTGCTCGAGGCTCTTGCTCGGGACGCCTGGCAAGTGTGTGCCGCCCGAACCCCGGCCAACCATCCGCTGGGGGGCTTGCCCCATGAGCAGCGCCGTGTCCCGGGCAGTCCTCGTCACCGGGTGCTCGAGCGGCATGGGACGAGCCATCGCTATACGCCTGGCCGATCAAGGTTGGACCGTATACGCCACTGCCCGCCGCCTGGAGGCGATCGAAGATCTTGCCTCCTTTGGTTGCCACCTGCTCACTCTCGACGTGTGTGACGAGGGATCGATGTACGCGGTAGTGGCAAGGGTGGAGGAAGCCGAGGGTGCAATTGGCGTGCTCGTCAACAACGCCGGCTACGGCCTCGAGGGTGCACTGGAGGAGCTCGAAGACGCGGACCTGCGGAACCAGTTCGAAACCAACGTGCTTGGGCCCCTCCACCTGACCCAGCTCGTCCTACCGGGCATGCGTCGGCAGCACTGGGGGAAGGTCGTAAACGTCAGCTCAGTCGCCGGCAGGATCACCGTTCCCGGTGGTGGCGCATACCACGCCAGCAAGCACGCCGTCGAGGCGCTTAGCGACGTGCTGCGGTTCGAGGTTCGGGGCTTCGGGATCGACGTCATCCTCATAGAGCCCGGGGCGGTCGCAAGCCAGTGGGTGGAGAAGGCCGTATCGGACATCGAGCGCAGGATTGACCCGGCTAGTCCATATGCCTCGTTCAACCGGGTCGTTGTCCGCCAGCTCGAATCCGCCCATCACGGGCTGCTCGCCCTCGCGGCCCGGCCTCCGGAAGCGGTGGCGAGAGTCATCGAGCGGGCAGTCAGCTCACCAAGACCCCGGACTCGGTACGTCGTGCCGGCTGTCGCCCACCTCTTCACCGGCGCTCATCGCATGCTCCCGGACCGGGCGTGGGACGCAGTCATGCGACGAATGTTCCCTACACCATCGTGGGGAGGAGCACCATGCTCAGACGACTGAACGCAGTTGACGCCGACATGCTCAGCGCAGAGACGCCGACCTGGCATCTCCACGTTGGCGGCGTGATGCTCATCGAGGCGTCAGCGGTCCCCGGTGGGCTCACCTTCGACACGTGGAAAGCAGAGCTCGCTGCCCGCGTCGGAGAGGCCGCACCTATGCGCGAACGCGTCGTGCCGATCCCGCTCGGACTCGACCGCCCGCTGTGGGTCACAGACCGGTCGTTCGACATCGACGCCCACGTTCGCCACGTCCACGCGACGGCCCCGGGCGGCCGGGAGGAATTGGCCGAGATCGTCGGCGAATTCGCCGGCATGAAGCTGGACCGGCGCCGGCCCCTGTGGAAGATGTGGTTCGTCGACGAGCTCCTCGACGGGAGGGTAGCGGTGCTGTCCAAGGTCCACCACGCCGCCGTGGACGGTGTCGCCGCCGCCTCCCTCATGGCGCAGTTCCTCGATACGCAGCCACATCCCGCAGGCCCCCGACCGGCGGGAATTCCGGCACCCAATGATCGGGTCCCGTCGGGACTCGAGCTCTTCTTGGGCGGGCTGGCATGGACCGCCCGTAGCCCGCTACGGGCAGTCGGCCCTCTCGGGGCCACGATGTCGTCCATCGGTGGTGCCCTGGGAACGCACCGGTCGACGCACTTCGGCAGCCTGGCGATACCGTTCCGTGCACCGCGGACGTCGTTCAACCGGCCCGTGACCGCCAATCGGTCGTTCGCCTTCACCGCCGTGCCGGTCGCTCATGTCAAGGCGATCAAGAACGCGTTCGGGACGACCGTGAATGATGTGGTGCTCGCGCTGTGCACGACGGCGCTCCGTCGCTATCTACAGAAAAGAAACGAGCTCCCGGACGTCCCTCTGACCGCTGCAGTACCCGTCTCGACCCGCACAAAAGGCGAGATGGGGTCCTACGGCAACCGCGTCTCGGGCCTGTTTGCGCTGTTGCCCACCAACGTCGCCGATCCGATCGAGCGACTCCGCGCCGTCCGTGGTGCTGCTGAGGACGGCAAACGTCTGTATGCCTTGGGCGTGGAGGACGCACTAATGGACTGGGCAGCCGTGCCCCCGCCGGTGGCGATGGCTCTCGGAGTGCGCATCTTCACGTGGACTCACCTCGCCGAGAGACTGCCACCAGTTTTCAACCTACTGGTCTCTAACGTTCCTGGCTCGCCCGTACCCCTGTATCTGGCCGGGGCACCGGTCGCCGCCGTCTACCCGTTGGGCCCTGTGCTCGACAGCATCGGCCTCAACATCACCATCTTGAGCCACGTCGACCAGATCGACTTCGGCCTAGTGAGCTGCCCCGAGCTGATGCCCGACCTCTGGGACCTGGCGGACCAGATCCCCGATGCTCTCACCGAGCTCCTCTTAGCCGCAGAGAGACGATGATGAGACGTCGACATGGGGCCCTGGCGGCGGTCGCCTTCACGACGGCGATCGCACTGGTGGCGAGCTCGTGCTCGAATTCGTCCGCTAGCAATGACGCCGCCAGAGGGGCGACAGCTGCCCGAAGCGCCCCCATCATCGTGGGTGCACTCGCCACGCTGTCAGGGGCACTTTCCAGCGGGTTCGGGGACATCGTGTACGGGGTCAAGGCCTATTTCGACATGGTTAACGCCGAAGGCGGGGTCAACGGCCACACGATCAAGCTGCAGTACGTGGTCGACGACGCGGGCAACCCCACCACCGACGAGGACCAGGCGCGCAACCTGGTCGAGCAGGAGCACGTGTTCGCCATCGTCGGGGTCGGCTCCCCGTTCTTCTCGGCAAACCAGTTCCTCGGCCAGACCGGCACCCCCACCTTCGGTTACCAGGTCAGCGCCAACTGGAACAAGTACCCGAACCTGTTCGGCTCCTACGGGTCGGTGCTCGACTACAGCACCTACCAGACCAAGGTCGCCTGGTTGGCCAAGCAGTTGCACGCCAAGTCCGTGGCCGTGCTCGCCTATGGGATCGCGGCTCAGTCCAAGGACGCCTGTGCGGCGTACGCCGCCGGACTTAAACGGTTCGGGGTGCATGTCGGGTTCGTGGACCTCAACGTGGGCTATGAGGCCAACCCGATCCCAGATGTACTGCAGATGGTCCAGGCCCATAGTGACCTGGTGCTCAGCTGCATGGATGGGCCCGAGAACTTGAAGATCGCCCAGACGATGCACCAGTACGGTTTCAAAGACGTACACACCCTCTGGGTCAATGGCTACGACCGCCAGGTGGTGGCACAGAACGAGGCGGTGCTGGCCAGCACGGGGACGATCTTCTTTGTCCAGCACGTGCCCTTCGAGGCGGTGACCGCGTTCCCGGGCAAGTACCCGGGCATGCAGCAGTACATCACGGAGATGAACAAGTACGAACCGCAATGGACCTACGACGACATCTCTTTGCAGGGGTGGATCAATGCCGCCCAGTTCGTGGCCGGGTTGCGCGCGGCGGGTAGGAACCCCACCCAGAAGGCCGTTGTCCAAGCCATCAACAAGGAGACGTCGTTCACAGCTGACGGCCTCACCTCTCCGGTCAACTGGACCACGGCGCACGCGGTGGCCAATCCGCCTTACTGCGGCTCATTCGTGGAGGTCATGGCCGGCGGTCGCCTCGAACCGGTGTTCGTCCAGCATGGTGACCAGACCCTGGTGTGTTTCAACGGCACGGCGGACACGCCGATCCCGCTCCCTTCCAATACCCCGCCGAGTAGCTGAGTAGATCGGGTGGTTGGTCGCTAGGTGAGTGAGTGAGTGTGCGTTGCGTGGGCGAGGCGGTCGTGTCGTGTCGGGCGTCGGACGATGTGGGAGAGGCGTCGTTCGTGGGCGAGGCGGACTTCGACGGGTGTCGACACAACCCAATCGACCCGGACGGACAATGACCAGGCCAGAGCGATTTCCCACTCTGCCGGCTTCGATTTGCCACACGTTTGCGGCCCCAGCACAGAAGCGTCTCTTAAAGGGAGGGACTCGAGCCTGACTCTTGCCTTATCAGCGTCCAGAGCCTATGACTGCGTGGCAGACAGGCCGCCGCGCGGCAGACGTGGCTGCTCACCCGTTGACCGGATCGTTGGTTGACGTCGAGCGGTGTCAGAAGGAGACTCAGTAGCGGTGCACATTGAGACCTTCACCTTCGGCTCAATCCGTATCGACGGAAAGACCTACGATCACGACGTCGTCCTCGATCGAGGAACCGTTCGAAAGCGGAAGAAGAAAGCCTCGCGATCGCTTCGCTCTGCCTACGGCCATACGCCACTGTCTCTCTCCGAGAACATCCCATGGCAGTGTTGTCGTCTGGTGGTCGGAACTGGGGCGCAAGGCGCCCTCCCACTGGTTCCGGAACTGCGGCGAGAGGCCGAAAGGCGCGGGGTCGAGCTGGTGGCTCTACCAACTGCCGATGCGATCATTCTGCTGGAGAACGATTCGAAGGACGCCAATGCCGTCCTGCACGTGACCTGCTGATCTAAGGCTGGCCCATCGGAGAACCGAGACCCAACTCGCCGCATCGTCTTCGGGCCCGCCTCTCCGAAACGCGCGAGAGCTCCGATTGGCGAACACCATTGATATGAGCCCCACGGTGCGGCTTGAGGTTCCCGAACGTCCCGTTCTGGTTGCTCTCGCCGACAACGGGCCCGTGGCACCGGCGAGGGGAGGGGCCGGCTGAGCCCCGAGAGCAGCGCCCGGTCAGAGGGACGCGGGCAGAGCGGGTCACCTGGCGCCGGAGCACCGGACGAAAGGAGGTGTCATGCGTGCAAAGGTCGGGGATCGCATCGTGATTCGTGGCCATCGCGTCGTCGAGCCCAGCCGCGACTGCGAGGTGCTCGAGGTGCGTGGAGCTGACGGGGGCCCGCCCTTCCTCGTGCGGTGGGGAGAGAGCGGCCACGAGACCCTCTTCTTCCCCGGTCCCGATGCCAGCATCAAGCCCTTGGAGCACGGGTCGAGCTGACCGTCCCCCTTTTAGGTAGTCAAGCCGTTACCCAAGCAACAGCAAGGAGCAAGCATGCAGGCAATCGAAGGGGTACGCCGCTCGGGCGTGGGGATTGGACAGGAACAGACGATCCGCGACGCCGCGGAGATCATGGAACACACCGGTGTCGGCGCACTCGCCGTTGTCGACGGCGAGCGTCTCCTCGGTATCGTGACTGACCGCGACCTCGTGCGACGGGGCCTCGCCAGGGGTCTGCCCTCCGATGCCAAGGTTGAAGGCGTCATGAGCTCGCCAGTAGTAACGATCGATGCCGAATCAGACCTCCATAGCGCCTTTGCGCTGTTCCGCATCCACGCGATCCGCCGGCTCGCCGTGCTTAGAGGCGAGCGGTTCGTCGGAATGATCACGGTCGATGACCTCCTGATCGACCTGGCCGCTGACCTAACTGACCTCAGCCGGCCGGTTACAGCCGAGGTCGTGTTCGCGCACCACGAAAGCCCGGTGCCGGACACCGAGTGACGCGGACTCGGGCTGATCCACCAGTACGAGCTCGGCGCTTAAGGGTGCGTCGAGTATTCGGACCCCACGCGCTTAACCAAGATATTGCAACCGCCGAACTTCAGCAGTCAGCGACCCCGACCGCTGTCGGTACGGCGGAGGTCCGCGTGCGGCGCCGTGCAACCCCTACGTCGGTTCGACTTACGTGAGGATCAGGACAGCGTTTTGTCACGCCACGGCTGGTTGCCGTACTGGTCAACGTGGACGACCGTTCCGACCGGTTTGCGAACCTTGCGCCCGTAGTGGCCTCTCGGCCAGCCGAGTGTCACGATGCAGCACGGCTCGACAGTCAAAGGAAGCTTGAGGATTCGGCGGGCCACCGTGTTAGACCAAAGCGGCAGCGTGATGAGCGCACCGCCTAAGCCAACGGACCTCGCCGCCAGCAGGAGGTTCTGGACGCTCGGATATATCGACCCATAGTGGCTCGACACTGCGATCGGCGGCTCGGGGACGAACGGCAATCGAGCACCGCCTCGAAGGCAGCACACGACAAGAACCGGAATCTCCTCGAAGTGCTCAACCTGCCATTGAACCGACTTCAGGATCTTGCTCGTCTGCTCATCGGTCTTGATCCTCCGGCCTAGCCCTCCATAGAGTCTCCACGCCCGCCGGTACTGCGCAGCCAACGATGCTTTCACCGCGCGGTCTTTGACGACCACGAACTCCCAGTTCTGTCCGTTCGACCCGGTCGGCGCTTCGAGCGCCAACTCCAGGCATCGCAGCACGATGCGGTCATCGACCGGATCGGATTGAACCCGACGGACCGCCCGCTGGGTGAGCATTGCTTCGGCGAGCGGCATAGCCAGGCGGGCCTCCACATCGCTTGGATCATCGGTTGGAATCAGGATGTCGTCCATGCCAGAGTCTCGCGCCTTGCCATGACCTGCCAAACCCGCGGAACTGGAGAGCACCTTGAACCTGGAGCCCGTCAGTGCTGATTTGAACGGGGAGCACCCGGTAGCGAGTGTCCAACACGGCAACGCTCTGGTCGAGTGCGTCTTTTGCCTCCGGAGTGCCGCTCAAGATCGTGAGCGAATCGCCTCCACCACCAGCTCCGTTGACCTTCCAGCCGATCGCTCCGAGCATCGGGGACATTTGCTACCTTTCGGCACCGAATATGTCATCCCGAGCCATCCATGTGGGCTTTCGTCGGCATGAGTTTGCTGAAAGAGTCCATTCCACAGTGTCTTCCCTTTCGGGATGTGTGCGTAAATGCTCATCGTGACAGAAAGAGTGCGATCTGTAGCCGAGTTCTACGACGCGGAGCGTTCGAGACGGACGACGGGAAGGGAGTGGCTCAACGTCGCTGCATAGGAGCGCCACTGCTTGTTGTGGGCGACCGCACGCACCAGCATGGCAGTACGCTCCTCGCCCTTGAGTTCCCGGGCACACACGGTGATACGGCGTCCTCGAACCTGGATCACGGTGTGAGGGGCGGCTTCGAGGTTCAGCCACCACGCTGGAGGTCGTTCCTGGCCAAAATTCGAAGCCAAGACCACGAAAGCATCGCCATCTGGCATATAGAGAAGTGGGACGCGGTGTATTCGATTCGAGCGTCGACCTGTGGTCTCAAGTATGAGGCAGCGGAGGCGCGGGGTCATGTGCTCGGGTCGTCCGCCAGTCCGCAAGACAAGCCACCCGTGTGCTCGGGCGAACATCATGTAGTAACGCCGGCGACGAATCACTGAGCCCACATTTGCCAGGCTAACGTCCGAGGAGGCGGATCTTGGGCCGCTAACAATTTTGCGTTGGGCCGCCCCAATAACGGCACTGAGGAGGTTGGACATGATCGATGTCGTTCTCTGTATCAAGAGACGAAGTGACGTGAGCCCCGAGGAGTTCCACCGTTACTGGCGTGAGGACCATGCGAAGCTCGTGGCCCGTCATGCAGCGACGATCGGTGCTGTCTCATACGTCCAGCACCACACCCTCGAAACCGGGCTCGAGTCAATCGTCCAAGAGGCCCGCGGATGCCCGCCCGATGTCTATGACGGCATAGCAGTAGTGAGCTTTGAGAGCCTTGACGACATGGCTGCCAAGGGAGGACAACCCGAGGCTCTGGCTGCAGCGGAAGAAATGGCCGATGACGAGCGACGTTTCATCGACCACGCAGGAAGCAGGATCTGGTTCACCGAGCACTACACCGTCGTCTGACTCGGTCCCCTTCCTCCTCACGAGCGCTGGCTGCCAGGTTGGCAGACCGTCATGCCGAATGGGATGGTCGTATCGTCATTGCATGGTTGCGGACTCGGACCGAGAGTTCTCCAGATCGCTCGGAGCTGTCGGTGACGTCACGCGACATCAGGTCGAGGACGACGGCGGCACCGACGGCGGCACCTTCGGACGGGCAGCGCAAGCCGTTTCAGCGGGCACCGACCCGATCGAGGCGGCCCGATGGGTGGTAGCGGCGATGACCCCCGACGAGCGGCTCTGGTGCCTTGACGGCGACTCGCCCTTCTGGGCGGGTTTGGAGGATCTGGGCACCGGTGGTTACCACAAGCGCCCGTTCCCGGCTGCTCGAGTTGAGCGCCTCGGCATGCCTGGGTTCGCGTTCAGCGACGGTCCGCGCGGCGTGGTCATCGGCCCGGCCACCTGCTTCCCAGTGAGCATGGCCCGAGGCGCTACTTGGGACATCGATCTCGAGGAGCGGATCGGCGAGGCGATCGGTCGCGAACTGCGGGCCGTGGGGGCCACCCTTTATGGCGGGGTGTGCGTCAACGTCCTCCGTCACCCGGCGTGGGGTCGGGCGCAGGAGACCTACGGCGAGGATCCCAACCATGTAGGCGAGCTTGCGGCGGCACTGACCCGAGGTGTCCAACGCCACGCCATGGCGTGTGTCAAGC
>DAIQQK010000223.1:0-4201 GCA_036786835.1 Acidimicrobiales bacterium
TTCGGAGGGTCCACGACGGGTGTTCAGCCAAGACGGTTTGCGTTCGCTTGATCGAAATCACGCGTCCTGCCTCTTTCACGGAGGCGTTCGCAACGAGCGTCTCCACTAGGAAGGCACTGGCGACTCCAGGCTAAGGGAACCGAGCTATTCGGCTCGGTTCTGGCCTGCGGTTATGCCGCAGGCCTGTTTTCTCCTCAAGTGCCGAGGGTGTGGAGTACATGAGCGCGCCGTTGAGCAGGTTCGGTCCTGGTGAGTTGTACGGGGACGATTCGAAGCGGGGGAAGTGATGGCTGTTGCGGGCGGCTGGTCGGTGGTATCGCTGTGGTGTGGTGCGAACCGAGATCTTGGTTGCGGCAGATGAGTTGATGGCGGCGGGTGACTGCTGGCAGTGTTCGTACCAGGCGTGGCAGAAGGCGGTCGAGCATCGTGACCGGGTGATTGCACGAGCCGAGCTTCGTGTCGTTCGCTCGACGCGAGACGTCGGCCTGCGCAAATGTGAGGCGGATCGCCGGCGGCGTCGCATCAATACGAGGGGGGTGACCGATCACGTTCGCTCTCGCCCCGCGCCGGCAGCCGAGTTCGCGGTCGCAGGGTCCCAGAGGTTCCGGTCGGCGGGAGGCGCCGCGCCGAAAGGATAGAGCTGCTGCTGCCACCACGCGGGTGATCTGCAGGCCACTTCGTCCGACCTCACGCGTCTCAGGTTTGCCGAGTCTCGCCCCTGGTCGACCTCCCGTCCGCGCCCAGCCCGCTGCGGCACGCCCGAATAGCGTGGAACCCAGACTTCCTTGGTGTAGGAGCGGTCACACAGGCCGCGGCCGAAAGGAGGTCCGATGCCCATCGGCCCGCATCACAGGTTCGCTGTGCTCGATCCCGCCCACAACGTCACCAAGGCCAGGCTCGAGAAGGCAGCCGGCCAAGCGTGCGTCGGCGAGATGAGCCTCGCCACGACGCAGAGACCGCCTCCGCGGCGCACCGCGGGACTTCCCCCGCTGCTGAGCGTTGGCGAAGCCGCGAAACTCCTGGGGGCCGGTCGCTCGACGCTCTATGCCGCCATCCGCTCGGGCCACTCGTCGGTGCCCGTCGTACGGGTCGCCAGGCAATGGCGCGTGCCTCTCGCGGCCGTCGAACGCATTCTCGAGGGAATCGATGTCGCGGGCGTCCGTGCGGTCGGCCACAAGGAGGCTCAAGACGCGGTGGCCTTGCCTCCAGGTGATTGCCCATTCTGCGGGGCGCTCGCGGCATCGAGCAGCCGCCCCACGTGCTCGGAGGCCTTGCGGTCCTCCTCGTCGACGGCATCGGTGTAGTGACGAGCCATATGCACCGTGGCCCATCCGAGGCGAGCCTGCTTTTGACGCTCAGAAACGACTCCATCGATCGCGGTCGCCTGAAAGTGCCTGAGAGAATGCAGGTGCACCTCGTTGGAGACCCCGGCGTGGCGCCGGATGCGATCGAAGCTATGGCTCATGACGTCGGGATAGGGCGGAGTCTCTCCGCCGGGCGCGAACGAGAAGACGAACGCCGCCGCGTCAAGGTCTCTGTCGCACGCGTTGGCGAGCGTTGCTTGTTCACCCAGGAGCCGTCGAAGCGCCGAGACCGTCCCGGCGTCGAGGCTGAGCTTGCGGATGCTCGCCCTCGTCTTGGGCGGTTTGACGATCGCGCCGCCTGCAGCGGCGACAACGGACTCGTCGACCACCGCGGTGGCATGCTCGAAGTCAATGTCGGACCATCTCAGCGCGCAGGCTTCGCCCCGGCGCATGCCCGTCGCGGTTACCACCCGGATGAACGTGGCGACTCGAACGTCCTCGTCCTTCGCTGCCGCAAGAATCCTGAGCACCTCGGATTGCTCAGGAGCCCGAACCCCGCGTCGTTCGTCGAGGTTCCAGTTCGGCAACTCGGTGTCCGCGACGGGGTTTGGGAGAACGCCTCCGCTCCACCGACGCGCCAGTCGGCAGGTGCGGTTGAGGATCGCTCTCGTCTGGCGAACGGTCGCCTCCGCGAGACCGGCCGACTTGAGGCGGCCGGAAGTAGGTCTCAAGCTCGTAGCTGCCGAGCTTGGAGATCCGAGTCCTGCCGATCGAACCCGCGACATGGACCGTCCAGATGCTCTCGTATCGACGGATCGTGGACGGCGACAGATCCTGCCACCCGTTCTTCTTCCACGCCTCGAACGCATCATTGAGCGTCGTTTCCGCGCCCCACAGTGTCCTCTCCACGACAACCGGCTCTGGGGCGGTGCGAACCTCCGCGACGAGGTTTTCGAGAGCTCGGTTGGCGACGCGCTTGGTTCCCTTGACCCGCGCATGGCGGTGGCGCACGCGCCCGTTGGCGTCGCGTCCGACAAAGACTCGGATCTCCCAGACGTTCTCACCGACCTGCTGCAGGCTTCTCGCCATCCCAGGCCCTCCCTGAAACTGTTGGGTGAAATGTTGGGTACGACTAGAGCTGGAGCAGGTAACAACCAAGCTGATACCTGTTGATCAGGACTTATGTGGTGGGCCCGGCAGGGATCGAACCTGCGACCAAGGGATTATGAGTCCCCTGCTCTGACCACTGAGCTACGGGCCCTTGCTGGGATTCACCTAGGAGCTATGACCCCTCTCCCTAGTTACCCCTGTATTTGCCAGCACCATTGTACGCGTAAGTCCAGTTCAGGGAGGTTAAAAGGTGCAACCAGGAAACGCAGGAACTTCGGGTCGAAGTCCGAGCAGTCCAAGGGAGTGTGGAGGCTCCGGGTATCCTGTAGGGGTGCTGCTGGTGGGCAGTCGCCCAGCGCCGCAGTAAAGCCCTGCAAAGTTGCCGGGTGTTGGCAATATTGGACATCTGACCGAACGCGGGCCAGGCGCTACTGTGCACCGAAAGACCGCCAATATGCGACTCCTCTGAGTGCCAATCCGAGCATTACCGGCACCTCAAGAGAGGAAGCTGCGCCCGAACCCGTTCCAACACGCGACGTATTCGCGCCGCGCAATCCCTCAGTTCCCCTGAGCCAGACCTCATCAAGGTCGCTCAAACAGCGGCCCGCCTAGGTTGTTGCGGCGAGACGATTTACTGGCTCATCCGCAGGGACGAGTCCCCGGTCGGCGCCTGTCAACGGCCAAGATAAGCCGGAAGATTATGAAATGATGTCTGTGCCGCGTCTCGATTTATGGCTGCACGACCCGCCACAGCTTGGGGTGGATCCGTATACGAGCATTATGCCCAGGGTCCGAGCCTCCCATTGCGGGCCCGCAAGCATCAGCGAGGGTCATTGGAGCCTGCGAGCAGCGGGCTTTGCGGGGCCATGAGTCGCACGCTAGGAGATCGACCGACTCGCGACGAGGGGGCCGGCCTGCAACCGGCCCCCTCTACACCGACTGTCGCCGCGAGGCTCAATCGGAGCCAGAGTAACGCGGTCCCCTACAGCAGTGGGGGGATGCTCGAGGCCTCGACAAGAGTGAAAGTGACAAGCGCCAACCAGATGCGCAGGTCCCACGTTCCATCATCGAGAGCGGGCTTGACTCGGACTGCGTTGCGTCCATATGTCGAGACCGTCGTGCGGTCACGTCCGGGATACAGCTGGCCAGTGGTGGCGGGAACGTTCACCGTCGCGGAAAGGCTCGGCTGGCAGGAACACACTTGGCGGTCCTCTCGAAGCGTGGGTGAGCACGATCAGTCCCGGGTGATCTCGGCGGCTGCCTTCTTGGCACAGGTGATGGGACCGGCGACATGAAACGCCTTCTGCCGACGACGAGGTAGGGCGAATCCGTGCTAGTTGGTGGCGAGCAGCCTCCTGCAGCTCACCGCCGAGACGAAGCGACACAGGCCGATCGAGCGCCATCCCGGCGGGGCGCTCGCGGCTTGCCGATTACATGCGAATCGGTCCGCTGGCTTGGCGAACCGCGTCGCTGACGGCGAGACCTGGGCAACTCGGGGTCTGGCACGCCACTGTCATGTAAGACTTGAGTTTTCACTCTGAGAACTGGGCGTCGAGTCGGAGCGAGGGCGAACCGCACAATGCCAGTGACGATCGTTATGCCGACTGGTCAAGGCGAGGTGGCGAACGGAGATGAGCCGTCATGACCGAGAACCCGATGGTTGGAGCGTCCGAGTGGGAGCAGCGGATCTTCAATCTGCTCCAAGAGCACATCCAGAGCGAGGCTGCCGTGCAGGCCGACTACCGGGAGCTCTTGGAGCGCTCGACGTCGGCGAGCACGAAGATGCT
>DAIQQK010000224.1:0-4199 GCA_036786835.1 Acidimicrobiales bacterium
TGGACCTCGTGACCGCCGACGGCCCGCTGCGGGTCTTCACCCTGCTGCACGACGCACAGCCGGTGCTGCTCAACCTCGCTGAGCCCGGCGGTTTTGACATCACTCCTTGGGCTGACCGGGTCCAGCTGATCGATGCTGAATATGTCGGACCGTGGGAGCTCCCGGTCCTTGGCGCGGTCACCGCTCCTACTGCCGTGTTGATCCGGCCCGACGGATATGTCGCCTGGGTGGGGGAGGGCACAGAAACGGGATTGCGTGACGCCCTGACTACCTGGTTCGGAACGCCATGATGAGACGCGATGCTCGGCAGTACCTTCGCCTCCGATCACAGCATCGTGCTAGTCCGCGGACGGCGTAGGGTGCCTCCATGAGTACCTCCTATTGGCGTGGCGCCGCCGAGGATGAGGCCATGCAAGACGAGCACGGCTTCATTTGGAGGGCGATGCTCGACACCATCGACACCGACCTCAAGGGAAGCCGGGTCCTCGATGCCGGCTGTAATCGTGGGGGCTTTCTGCGCCTGCTGGTCGATGCTGCGGGTATTGCCGAGGGCTACGGATACGACCCGGCCCCAGGCGCCATCACAGATGCCCGCAGCATCGCCGGAGCAAGGCCACTTACCTTCGAGGTTGCCGACACGGTGCCCGAGGGATGGGGAGACTTCGATGTGGCCTTCAGCCACGAGGTCCTCTACTTACTGGAGAACCTCCCTGCCCACGCGACAGATCTCTTTGGCGCCCTAAGACCAGGCGGGTCGTATTTCGCGGTCATGGGCGTTCACGCGGAGAGCCCGTTGATGTCGTCGTGGCACGCACAAAGTGCAATCGAGCTTGGCCTTCCAAAGCTCTACGAACTCGACGTCGTAGCGAGGAACTTCGAGCACGCCGGCTTCTTCGTGTCGGTGGCCAACTTGAAGCTGGGGTTTGTCCCCGTGTCGGGGTATCGGCACGGGCACGACCATCGGAGGGACCTCCTCGCCTGGCTGGACTATTACAGCCGAGAGAAGGTCTTGTTGCGTTTCACTCGACCGTCATCCTCACCGTGAGGTGAGTGGTCCGGGGCCCCCGTTCCCTTGATTCAACTCCGGCTATTTGCCATCTCACCGTGACGTCGCCCTGCCCACAAGAGCCCCCGGACGGTCCAGCCCGTTGCCCCGGCGAGACCCATTATTTGCAGAGCGAACAAGCTCAACGCCGTGTCATAGAGCGGGTCGTCGCCGGGAGCGGTGACGAGCCATGCGGTTGATATGGCAACGCTCAGTAGTCCGATCGCGAACGCGATGAGGAGAACCAAGGAGACTCGCTGGAGCGTCCGGTGGACGGCAACAGGCACATCTTCGTCAAGCGTGCCAGAGGCAGTGAGTATGAATCCCAGGAATACCAGAAGTAACCCGGCCAAGGTCGCAGACGCCCCCAAGAGTGCCGTCATTACATCCTGGTGGTTCATGCCGCAACGCTTGCATAGAGGGCGGTCGTCAGTCCATCAAACGAACAGCTGTTTGGCGTCGTGGTCGAAGGTCACGATCCGATGTTCAGCGTGCAGATCGCAAGCGACGGAATCCCCCAACCTTTAGGTCTGCCTCAGAACGTGAACCGCGGACTCGAAGTCTGTCCGGTAGGAGCGGAAGTGGCACCCACATGGAGCTGAAGTCGGTGGCGCAATCTTCCGCACACGTCACAGGCTGTCGTACTCGTCGTGACGGCGCCACCAGAAGCCGGTCTCGTTGCGACCGAGCGGTGCGCGGTCGAGCCACTGGTACATGCCCCAGAGGCCGTCCAGCCCGCGCGCATACGCCGAGTAGGTGTGGTACACGACACCATCGTCAATTGCGAACGCGCTCACGCCGGGCCCTTCTCGCCTGTATGTCTGCCAGTCTGTACCAACGATGCTCGATGCGAACTCGTCGAGTCCGGGACCATCCTCGCCTGCCGATGGCCGAAGGTCCATCTCGCGGAAGTTGTACTCGACGGCTCCCGACGCCCACTCCTCCTTGGTGTGCGCCGCCTGGAAGTCGTGGTTGAAGTCGCTGTCGAACGAAGAGGCCCAGGGGAAGCTCCAACCCATCCGCTCCTTGTACGCCTGCAGTTTCGCCAGCGGAGCCCGCGACACCGCGCAGAGCGTGACGTCGTGATTCGCGAGGTGGACAGCGGAGCCGTCGAAACCGTCCGCGATCGCGGAACAGGACGGACAACCTGCGGTGTACTCGGCCCCGAACATGAAGTGATAGACGAGAAGCTGCGAGCGTCCTCTGAAGAGATCGGTGAGAGACGCTGTGCCCTCGTCGGTCTCGAAGCGGTACTCCTTGTCGATTCGAACCCAGGGCAGATCCTGCCGCTGCTGCGCCAGTTCATCGCTATGCCGCGTCAGAGCCTTCTCGGCCTCGAGCAGCTCCAACCGCGCTGCGAGCCACTCGTTACGTGTTCCAACCTTGTGATCAGTCATTGCTTTTCTCCTTGTCATCGTTACGGCTGATCGGGTGGCCCTGCCTCCGATGGCGACTCATACGGGCGTGCCTGCGCTCGTCGTGCGCGTTGAGCGGAACGTCGTACGAGTGCCCATCATGCTTCGCCAGCGGACCCGCGGTCGGGTCCCGGGTCGCCGCCCGCGACGCGCACCGCGAGCCGTTCGAGGTAATGCGCCCAACCACGGCCGTGGTCATCGACCGCGTCGGCCGGCAAGCCCGAGTGCACGAGGCGCACGCGGGTCTTGTCTCCTTCGGGATGCAGCGTGATCTCGATGGTGGTCGATCCCGGTGGGATCGGGTGGTCGTCTTCATCCCAGCCGAAGGTGAAGACCACCTTCTCCATGGGAACGACCTCGACGTACTCTCCCGCCGACTGGAACTGACCGGCGACGAGCACCCTGTAGATGCCGCCGGGCCGCGGGTCGATTTCGGCGACCGTGCCGTGCCACCCAACGAGACTGTCGGGTTCGGTCAGGAATGGCCAGATGGTCTCTGGCGTCGCCTTGATCATGATCTCGCGCACGAGCTGGGCCATCAGCGCTTCTCCTTGTCTCGTTGAGCGGCTTCGGCGACGTCACGGAGTCGCTCCAGTCCGGACGTCCAGAACTCGTCGAGGAACTTGCGCAGGTTCTTCATCTCGTTCCTATCTGCGCGGTACAAGCGGCGCGTCCCATCGCGGCGCTCGGTCACCAAGCCCGCCGTCTTGAGGACCGTGAGGTGCTGCGAGATCGCGGAGCGGGTGACCTCGGCGAAGTGATCGGCGATATCCGTGGCCGGCAGCTCGCGCATCCACACCAATCGGAGGATCTCCCGCCGCCGAGGCTCGGCCAACGCCTTGAGTGCAGCATCCACTCCATGAATATAAGCAGTTACTTACGTAAGTGTCAACTAAATATCAGTGCTGCACGCGACCGCTACTGCGAAATCGGCCATCTCCGATGCGTGGTGCGATAGGGGATGCCCGAACCGGGTTCCTAGAGGCAACGCGACTGTGCAGCTGGTCGGTGAGACCGTTCTTCTGTCGTGCTCGCCGCGGTCGCCTCCGCAACGCTGAGTGGTGCAGTCGGGCGTGCCGTCTCTGTCGAGGTCCACGTCTCCAACGGGCTGCCCGGGTTCACCATCGTCGGGCTGCCCGATGCTGCCGTGCGCGAAGCCCGCGACCGCGTGCGCGCCGCCGTGCTCTCGAGCGGACTGCCCTGGCCCCTGCGTCGGGTCACGGTGAACCTTGCGCCGTCGGGGTTGCGGAAAGGTGGCGCCGGACTCGATCTCCCCATCGCCGTCGGGCTCCTCGTCGCCGCCGGTGAACTGAGTCCCTCGTGCGCGGAGGGCCTCGCCTTCTGCGGGGAGCTCGGGCTCAATGGCTCCCTGCGTCACGTGCCGGGCATGATCGCGCTGGCTGACGCCACCACGCCCCTCGGCCTGGTCGTGCCGCTGTGCGACGTGCAAGAGGCCACGCTCGTCCGCGGAGGTACGGTCCATGGCGCGGCGTCACTGGCCGAGCTCACGCGCGTGCTGCGTGGGCAGGCGCACTGGCCCGATGCGCCCGTCCCCGTGGCTCCCGATCATGGTCCGGAGGTGCCGGATCTCGCCGACGTGCGAGGCCAGGCGGTCGGTCGCCGGGCGCTCGAGGTCGCCGCAGCCGGTCGGCACCACCTCCTCATGATCGGGCCGCCCGGCTCAGGCAAGACCATGCTCGCCGAGCGCCTGGTCGGACTCCTCCCGCGCCTCACCCCTG
>DAIQQK010000077.1:0-15462 GCA_036786835.1 Acidimicrobiales bacterium
GGTCGAGGAATCCCCGGCGGCCGGAGCCGCGATCCAAGCTGCGGAGAGCCAGCTCGGCGTCCCCTACCAGTGGGGAGGCGAGCAGCCCGGGGTCGGGTTCGACTGCTCCGGCCTCACACAGTGGTCATGGGGCCAGGCAGGAGTGTCGATCCCCAGGACCGCCCAGGACCAGTACGACGCGATAGCCAAGGCGCCGCTCTCCGACCTCGAGCCGGGGGACCTGCTCTTCTGGGACGACGGGACCGACTCGGTGCAGCACGTCGCCATGTACGTGGGAAACGGCCAGGTGATCCAGGCTCCACAGACCGGCCAGGACGTGAGCTACTCCGCCATCTGGACCGACGGTCTCGTAGGTGCGGGTCGACCCTGACCGGGACCATGAACCAGCCTCCCTGACTGGCCCGTCCCGGCCCGACTGCCCTCGCGACCTGCCCAAGTAGCATTCTTTTTCTGATGAACGAGCCGATTTCGACGGGCCTCTCCGCGCTCGGTACACAGGGAACCCAAAGCACCGAGACCTCCTCGGGGGCAGCCGGCAGCTCCGCGGCGCCCGAGGAGCTCACGAGGCCCCTCCGGCGAGACAGCGAGAGCGAGAACGCCGTCCTCGACGCTCTCGAGGCCGAGGCGATCGGGGTGATGCGCGACGTGGCCGGCGCCTTTCGCCGGCCGGTGCTCATGTACTCGATCGGCAAGGACTCCTCGGTGCTCCTCCACCTCGCGCGAAAGGCCTTCCACCCCGCTCGCCTACCTTTCCCGGTGTTGCACATCGACACCGGATGGAAATTTGCGGAGATGATCCGCTTCCGAGACGAGACGGCTCGCCGGCTCGATCTCGACCTGATTGTGCACACGAACCTGGAGGGTGCGCGCCAAGGGGTCACACCGTTCACGCACGGTGCCCACGAGTACACGCGGATCATGAAGACGGTGGCGCTTCGAGAAGCTCTTGACGCCGGCGGCTTCGACGTCGCGATCGGAGGAGCGCGACGTGACGAGGAGCGTTCGCGTGCCAAGGAGCGCGTCTTCTCGCTTCGCGAGCCGGGTCACCGCTGGGAACCGAGGCGCCAGCGCCCCGAGTTCTGGCGCACCCCGAACCCCACGCTCGCGGAAGGCCAGACCATGCGGGCTTTCCCGCTCTCGAACTGGACCGAGCTCGACGTGTGGCGATACGTCCGGCGCGAGCAGATCGACGTGGTATCGCTCTACTTCGCGGCGAAGCGCCCCGTCGTCGAGCGCACTGGGGCGCTCATCATGGTCGACGACGACCGGTTCCCTCTAGAGCCCGGAGAGGTCCCCGAGAAGAAGATGGTGCGCTTTCGCACCCTCGGCTGCTATCCGCTCACCGCGGCAGTGGTCTCGGACGCGGCGGACATCGACGCGCTGGTCCAGGAGATGAGCGAGTCGCGCTCGTCCGAACGTGCCGGCAGGCTCATCGACGGCGAGGGCGGCAGTTCGATGGAGTCCAAGAAGACCGAAGGCTATTTCTGATGATCTTGAGGGGTTTCTGATGACCGGGACCCGTTTTCTTATGACCCGGACGGGCTCGCGATGACACAGACGATCGCCCCGCCCGAGCGCGGTCAGGGAGTCGTCCATCGTCCTCTGGTGCACATGGTCGCCTGCGGGTCGGTGGACGACGGCAAGTCCACTTTGATCGGACGGCTACTCGCCGAGACCGACAGCATCCCCGAAGACCAGCTCGAGCATGCGAGGACCGTGCGCAGGGGGGGATCTTCGATCCCGGTCGGCGAGATCGATTACTCGCTCGTGACGGACGGTCTCGAGGCCGAGCGCGAGCAGGGCATCACGATCGATGTCGCCTACCGGCAGCTGCAGTTGCCTTCGGGCCGCCGCGTGGTGATAGCGGATTCTCCCGGCCACGAGCAGTACACGCGCAACATGGCGGTCGCCGCCTCGAACGCCGACCTCGCCCTTCTGGTGGTCGACGCCGACCGAGGGCTTCGTCCCCAGACCCACCGCCACCTGACGGTGTGCGCGCTCATGGGTGTGAGCTCGGTCATCGTCGCGATCAACAAGATGGACGCGGTCGGCTTCTCGCAGGACGTCTTCGAGGGGCTCGCCGGCCCTCTCGAAGCCGACGCGCGTCGCCTGGGGGTGACGGACGTTCGCTGCATACCGGTGAGCGCGCTCGCAGGAGACAACGTCACCGTGCGATCCGGCTCGACGCCTTACTACGAAGGTCCGACAGTGCTCGAGGCGCTGGCCGCATGGGACCCGCCTCACCCCGAGCAGAGGCCTTTGCGATTCGCTGTTCAATACGTCACCCGTGCCCCGGGGTTCAGGGGTTACGCGGGGACCGTGCTCGCCGGTTCGGTGGGCCCCGGGGACCAGGTCGTCGTGACCGCCAACGGAGGGCGCGCCCGCGTAGAGCGTGTGAGCACCTTCGACGGCGATCTCGAGCGTGCAGAGACGGGGAGCGCTGTGACGCTCGTCCTCGACCGCGAAATAGACGTGACCCGAGGTGACCTGCTTGCCGGGGAGCCGGATCCCCCCACCCCCTCGACCGCATTCGCGGCGGAGCTCGTCTGGGTGGGGGAGGAGCCCCTCATGCACGGGCGTAGTTACCTCCTCGTGAGCGGCCCGAAGGTCGTCCCGGCCACGGTCACCGCGCTTCGCGGGCGCCTCGAGGTGACGTCGGGGCAGGAGGTCGCGGCGAGACGCCTAGAGATGAACGACATCGGGCGTGTCGAGATCGCCACCGACGCCCCCGTGGCCCTCGACCCCTACGGGCTTTGTCGCGACACGGGCGGTTTCCTGCTCGTTGACCGCGTGACCTGCGATACCGTCGCCGCGGGGTTGGTCGGGCACGTGCTCAGACGCTCCGACAACGTCGTGCCCCACAACTACGTCGTGGACCGCTCCGCGCGGGCTCGTCTCAAGAACCAGCACCCGCGCGTGGTGTGGGTGACCGGGCTCCCGGGTGCCGGCAAGTCGACGTTCGCCGACGCGCTGGAACGCAGGCTGCACGCGATGGGTCTTCACACCTATGTGCTCGACGGCGACAACGTCCGCAAGGCGATGAACCGCGACCTCGGCTTCACTCCCGAGGACCGCGCCGAGAACGTTCGCCGGGTGGCCGAGACCGCGCACCTTCTTCTTGATGCCGGCCTCATCGTGATCGTCGCCCTCGTGTCGCCATTCCGGGCGGACCGCCGTCGCGCACGCGAGATCTTCGATCCTGGTGATTTCATCGAGGTCTTCCTCGACACTCCGCTTGAGGTGTGCGCGAGGCGTGACCCGAAGGGGCTGTACTCGAAGGCCGACTGTGGTTCGCTGCCGAACATGACCGGTGTCGGACAAGAGTACGAAGCACCCGAGCACCCGGACTTTGTCGTCGACGGCGCGCTGGCTCTTGACGAAGCTGTTGAGTTGCTGGTCGGGGCGGTGGTTCCCGAGCACGCCCCAGAGAACTGACGGCGGGCCCAGCGTGTCCGCTAAGCCTGCTGCTGCCGTCTCGGGTCGAGACGTCGTTCCAAAGAGACACGAACGCAACCCTGATGAAGTCGAGCCAATATCGGCGTTTCGGTTCTTTGCGATAGTTGGTACGTGGAACGAGGAAGACGTAATCGAAGCTACGGTCCGCAACGCGATGATTCAAGGTGTCGAGACCGTCTTCGTTGTCGACAACGGAAGCACAGATGGGACCGTGCGGAATGCTGAAGCTGCAGGCGCCACGATCGCCGAGGTCTTCGACACCGTGCTCTTCGATTTGAAGATGAAGCATACGCTCATGAATGGCGTAGTTGCTCGAGAGTCATTGAGGTGTGGTTCAGAGCATGTGTGGTGGCTCTATCTCGATGGCGACGAGTTTCCGGAGGGTCCCGAGGGGAGCTCCCTAGAGGAGTATCTCAGGTCACTAGACAAGCGATTTCGTATTGCCGGTGCCAAATGTTTCAACCACCTTCCCAATTCCAAACCCGAGTATCTTTCAGGGTTTCATCCGATAGATTTTCAGCCTCTCTGCTACGAGTTCCTTCCTACGTGGGAATCACCTTGTGGTCAGATTCATTGGAAGCATCCGCTTCAGCGTTTCGATCGAAGTGGTTATTTCCTTCAAGACTCGCCTGGATCGCACTGGGCAATGTGCAGAGTTCCAATCAGCGAGCCGACAGGCGGAATCGTGATCCATCACTTCCAATATCGGGACGAAGAAAAGACGAGAGCCAGGTTGCGCTCGCTGTGCGCCGGCCCTCGATTGGCGTTTCCTCTGCATCGGGACCATTTCGATCAGAGGCGCCGGTCGTTGGACGCCGTCTATTCGCAACGGTGGGAGGACGTGGAGACGAGCACACGCGGAACTGATTACCGAAATCCTCTGCCTTGGCCTGGTCTGTCCAAGGTGCGACGCTGGTACGACGTTCCTCCCTCCCTCGGCATGGACCTGCTGGGATCGGGGATCGTTAGACGCGATGCAGATGCAGGGTGATTCGGCGACGATGCCTGCCGATGCCGCCGCGCCGGGTCCTTCTGGTCGCGACCGTAAGGTGGTACTCCTCACTGGTGCATCAGGATCGATCGGTACTGCATTCTGCAAGCGCTTTGCCGGGTCCTACGACATCGTGGCCGTTCGTCACCTCCGGTCGTTAACCGTCACCTCCCAGCTGCAGTCGTACTTCGATCCCTTCATGGAGTCCAAAGGGACGACCCATGTGGTCGAAGCACCCGTGTTCGAGATCAAAGCGGATCTGCTTGATAACGCCGACATCGAGCGTGTGATAGAAGTAGCGCTCGCCCGGTATGGGCAGATCGACGCAGTCGTGAACGCGATAGGCGCCTCTGACAGGGAATCGAAGCTGCTGGGGAACGCCCTGGGACGTGCCATTCCGCTATTTCGCCTCAACGCTCTCGCCCCATTGCAAATTGCCGTCAAGTTGAGCCTTGATCACTGGCGACACCAAGATCTACACAACGCGGATCGCAACCGCGTCGTCGTGAACCTCTCGGCGGCGTCGAGCGTCAATTCCTCCGACGTATCCTCAGGAACGGTCTTCGCGGCCACGAAGGCGGCTCTAAGCCTGCTATCACTCCGGCTGGCTGACGAGCTCAGGCCATTCAACGTACGCGTTATGACGATTGCCCCTGCCCCGGTCCCCGGCGTCGTCAGTCTAGAAAGAGTAACTTCGGCGATCGAATCGGTGATCGAGGGTGACGAGTCCGGCCGGGTGCTCTTGATGTGGGCAGACCGCGACGAACTCGTCTGAGGGGGGTGTGTCGAACCACGTGGCCCGCGTACCTAGGCGTTCCTGTTTGATAGTTACCACTCCACGGACGGGCAGCTGGCTCTTGGCTGAGGCTCTCCAAGCCACTGGCATGATCGGCGAACCACAGGAGTACTTCGGCTGGGAGGGGTTCTCGGCTTGGTCCAAAGAGTTCGGCTTGACGCCGCAATCCCCATACCGGTGTTTCGTCGAAGAGGTTCTGGCCTACGCGACCACGGAGACTGGGTTCTTCTCGGCGAAGCTTCACTGGAGCCAGTTGCAGCAGTTGGTCGCAAAGATCAGGACATCCCCAGGAGAGTGGCCGGAGGCTCCAGGAAAGGTCCTCCGGGTGTTGTTTCCTGACCTGCACTTCATTCACTTGTCGCGGGCCGACACCCCGCGTCAGGCGATCTCGTATTGGAGAGCGAGTCAGAACCGCCGGTGGTGGAATCTAGGAGGCCCGAAGCACGAGTCTGCGGAATTTGATGTCGACTTCCAGCAGATTCGCTGGTGCGAAGACATGCTCATGGCGGACGAACAGGGATGGCGTTCGCTAGTGGACGAGGAGGGCATACCCACGTTCGAAGTGGTCTACGAAACCTTCGTCGAGGAACGCGAGCAAACTGTCGAGAGGATTCTGGACTTCCTCGACATTCCCCACCAGCAGCTCGCTCTGCCTCCTTCTCGGATGCAGAGACAGGCGGATGCCCTGACCGAGGAATGGCTCATTGCTTACCGGATCGTCCGAGACTGTCTAGCGCCACTGCCTCCGAGATGGGAGTGGTCTTCCGCCGGCATCGTGCCTGTGGACACAGGATCAGGGTGTGGTCGGGAGCTTGCCGACCGCTATGCCCCTCTTAGTTCACGCGGGGCACCCGTCAAACACGCGAACGCGAGGGTTCCGAGCCCACTGGTGCGAACTTCGCTACAGAGCCACCGATATCAGAACACATTGTTCGAGGCCTCCAGGCCCCTTACCGAGATCGTGGCCAACCGGCGCTGGCAAAGGAGACTCCAGCCATTTCCTCACCTCGTCGTACAGGACCTCTTCGTGCCGAGCGTCGCGGACCAGATAGACGCTGCAGTGCGCAAGATCCTGGAGAACGAAGGACTCCCTCGAATCGCCCGCTACGACGCCACGGGCTGGGGATTTCCCGCGGACATCGATTGGCCGCTGCGGCTCTTCTCTACGCGTGAGTGGCGGGACCTCCTGTCGCATGCTTTAGGCGTTGAGACGAGCCCGTTTGTGAACGCGGGGATCCATCACCATGACGCCGGTGGGGAATCGGGCCGACCGCACAACGACCTGAACCCCGTCTACTTCGCCGAGGTTGAGCCGCGCGATGGAACCGTCATGATGCGAAATGACCTTGTGGATCTGAAAAGCGGACAACCTAGCAAGGAAGGGATCAGCGTAACCCGCCAGGTCCGAGCGGTCTCCATCCTTTACTACACCGCGAACCCCGAGTGGCATGAGGGTGATGGCGGCGAGACCGGTCTTTTCGAGCGGCCCTCGGACCCCCCGGATCGGCCCGCGTGGGCCATTCCCCCGGTCAACAACAGTCTGTTGGCATTTGAATGCACTCCCAACTCCTTCCATAGTTTCGTCTCCAACCGTGTATCCGAGCGGAACTCGGTGACCATGTGGCTTCATCGCTCAGACGCCGATGCCGTTGCTCGCTGGGGTGAGCTCACTCTTGAGCGGTGGCACGAATCGCCACCGCCTCAGGAGGAGAGACCCAGAACGGACTCCCCTCCTGAGGACGTTGTCGCCGGACCCCGCTCTGACTGACGCGGGTCGCCGACCGATCCGTCGGAGGTTGTGGAACAGCCGCTGGTATGTTTCGTCCAGATGCGTTTCAGTGTTTGGCCGTCTAGCGGCCAGAGCCTCCCAGACCTGTTCGACGTGGCCACTTACGCGGCCCAAAACGGCTGGGACGGTCTGTGGGTGGCCGATCACTTTATGCCCTCGGCAGGCCCGATGGATAGGCCCGTGCTCGAATGTTGGACAGTGCTTGCCGCGCTGGCGGTAAGCGTCCCTCGAATCCGCCTCGGATCATTGGTCAGCTGCAACTCTTACCGGCACCCGGCGGTGTTGGCCAACATGGCGGCCACGGTGGACCAGCTGAGCGGAGGTCGTCTCGTCCTCGGCTTGGGAGCCGGCTGGCAGACCAACGAGCACGTTGCGTACGGGATTGAGCTCTGCGACGCTCCCACGCGTCTGGCTCGTCTTGGAGAAGCGTGCGCCGTCATCCGGCAGCTTGTGTACGAGCGTCGCGGTAACTATCCGGGGCGCCACTACCAGTTACTCGATGCACCGATGGAACCAAAGCCTCTTCAAGCGCGGCTACCGCTTCTCGTCGGAGGAGGGGGCGAGCGAGTTACGCTTCGTCTGGCGGCTCGATGGGCAGACGAATGGAACACATGGGGAACTCCCGACGTACTCGCAGCCAAAGGGTCGGTCCTGGATCGCCACTGCGAGGAAATCGGCCGAGATCCAGCAGACCTCGAACGATCCGCTCAGGTCATCGTGGACTTGGACGGTAGGGGTGCTCCGGGCGGATGGCCGCCAACAGTGCGGGCAGGGATTCAAGAGATGCAGGAGATCCTGCATGCTTATGTCGAGGCCGGCGTGAGTGAATTCGTACTACCCGATTGGAACCTCGGTACGGGTTCGGCCCGCAGCGAAGCGCTGGACCGCTTCCTCTTCGAGGTGGCGCTTCCGTTTCGCGAGAGCCAATGAGTTAGCTGGCCGTCAAATGTGGGTAGCCGGGATGATCGGCTGGGGTTGGAAAGGATCATCGTGCAACGTCTGGATGTACGGAAACCGGATGAACTCGTCGATGATTAGCGACCCGAGCTCCTCTTCGGACAATCCGTGGTCCGATTTATCGAGTCGACCACGCACAACGAGTTCATCGACCAAAGTATCCAATATTACGTCAGTCGTCAGCTCGCCGACCGGATTCGAATGTCTGGCCCTCTCTTCGGCGTCAGCGAAACAATAGGCTTTCCAAGAGAGGGAGAGACGAAGTTCGTCGCGCGAATATCTCGCCACCTCCTCAAGCCGACCTGCTTCACCGCAGCGCAACGACCACTTCCCGTCGCCGATATGTGTCAGTTGACTGTTGGCATCGATGTGACGGATCGGGTCGTCGTACCCGGGTAGGAGCTCCACACCATGGAAGATAGAGTCGCTGTCGAGCACAACAGCGGTGTTGGGAGTTGCTTTGTATTGGGAGGCAGGGCCACCTGGCCCTTCGGGGTAGTAGATAAACCTTCCGCCCTCTCCTGCACCAAGCAGGTACGTGACTGCGGTCGCTATCTTGACCCTCCAGGGTTCGAAGAGCCCCGACCAGTGCATAGCGCAGAGGAGCCAACATGGGAGGAAATTGCGGTGCGCTCCCCTGAATTCCGGGGTGTCCGTATGTAGCCCAAGCTCTTGTCCGGGCAGCATTACGTTCGCATAGATGGTCCATGGCACCACTAGTTTGCTGTCGAAGACACCGCGCGATGCTTCGATGAGGTTGATGTTTGCCAGGAGTTCCTCTACACCTGTTGCGTACACTTCGTTCCCGATAAGCAGGGTTTCGCGAAAGTACTTATGCCTCCAGGGGAGCAGAGGATCCTCTCTGTCCGCCCGCAATCCCCCTTGGCGAAGGTAGTTCGATGCTGAGTCGACCCGCTGGGCGAGCCCTGGAGCGAAACGCCGGCCGACTCCCGAGTCGGACCTTAACGAATTCTTGAAAGCGGCTCTTGAGTTTTCGTCAGATACCGCCCCGGATCGCAGTCGAAGCTTCACTGCATACGAGCCGGTCCCGGTTGGGGTAAGCGCTGGAAAGCGCTCCCAGGCGGCGATCAGCCGCTCCATGGCCGCGGGGCCCATGACCGGATCCACTACGAGGACATTCACCCGTTCGAAGCGTACCGCATCAATCGGGCATGTGATCTTCCAGCGTGACATCCGACATGATTGGCAGTATGGACAGTCCGTCGGTCGTCCTGTCGTGTCTCATCGCATCCACTCCCGGGTTGGGAAGCGAAGAGGTCTGCTATGCGCTGGCGGCGAGTGGGGTGGTCGGCAACCCAAGTGACTACTTCGACCCGCTGAAGGCCCCCTCGAGAAGTCGCGAGTGGCGAATCCTGGGGAGTGAACGCGAATTTCCTGTTCGATATATCGAGTCGGTCCAGGAATCGGGAACCGGACACAATGGAGTCTGCAGCATGGAGGTGACATGGCCGCACCTCCGATGGATGTTGCACATCTGCAGGGCCGCGTTGGGAGCGAGCGACGATCGTGCGATCCGAACGGATGCGGAGGTCGTCGAGGCATGCTTTCCGAAACTTCGGTATTTTCACCTTCGCAGTCGCGACACTGGACTTCAGGCCGTGCGGTGGTACGAGGCGCTTTACCCGGTGATTGAAGACCCCGGCGACAGACTGGGATCTAGCGGACGACGCCCTCCCAAATCTGAGGCAGTACGGAGCCTTGAATCGCTGCTCCAGCGATACGAGCGATCATGGAATTCCTTCCTTGAGATCCATGGAATCGTGGCGAAGGCTGTCTATCTAGACTTTTCGCCTGATTCGGTGGCGACCTGTGCCAACGAGATCATCGAATCATTGTGATTGAACCCATTCAATGACCGAGATTGATCGCTCCCATGGTGGACGTCGCAGGCTCCATATCCTGTTTTCAGTTCGGCCCTTCAGGGGGCATCTCCACCCTCTTGTCCCGTTGGCTCGAGAATGTTTACGCCTTGGCCATCGTGTCGCCGTGGCGACTGGTGAAGACCTCGGGCAGACCGTCGCCGCCGCGGGGCTCCCGTGGCTTCCGGCGGGCCTTCATCCGCGCGAGATCAGCGAGATGTTCCCGAGTCAGGATCCGCAATATGGGTATCGCGCAGTCCGTCGAAAAGTCGAGGATCTGCTCGAAATCTCAATCGGCCAGTTTCGGCCCGACGTCATCGTTCGAGAGCCGACAGACCTGGCCCCGAGCATCGTCTCCGAGCTCGTCGGTGCGCCAAGCGTCGTATTCGGCGTGGCGCGCCTCATCCCCGTGTCTTCCTGGCGAGAACTTGGAGCCGACCGGACGATCACGCGGCTTCGCCGCGAATACCGATTGACCGAGGACCGGGAATTGGCCTCCTTTTACCGGGACCTCTATCTGTCCGTCCTGCCGGAGGGACTCGATGTCCTAGCTCCGCTACCTGCTTCGGCAGTGCAACCACTTCGTTACGTCCCATGGGATGGCGACACGGGCGAATGGCCCGATGAACCTGCGACTGAGGCAGTATGCCGACCGAGAGTGTTGGTGACTTTGGGGACCGTCTACAACACCCACACCGATTTGTGGCGCCGATTGATCGATGCCCTGGCTGACGAGGAGCTCGACGTCATCTGCACGCTCGGCGAGTCGGTGGATCCTTCGACAGTTGGCCGCGCGCCGGCGAACATCCATTTCTACAGTTATCTACCCCACTCACGTGTCCTCCAGATGTGTGACGCTCTCCTTTGCCATGGTGGATTCAACACGGTGATGGGGGCCCTAGTCGCTGCCGTTCCCGTGGTCTGCGCGCCCATCGCCTCGGATCAGGAATACAACACTGGCTTTTGTGCGTCGCGCGGATACGGAGTTCGTTTGAACGTAGCAGACGCCACCCCTCAACAGATCCGCACGGCTGTTCGGCAAGTGATCGCTGATCCGTCATTTTCGAAGGAAGTCCTAAAATTTCAAGCGCAGAACCGGCGACGGCCGGGATTGGGAACTGCGGTGTCACGTATCGAGGCGCTCGTCGACCCGTAGGTGATTTCGAACCACGCGGACTCTATGGCCAAACTCTCAGCCAGAGGACGTAGTCAGCGCCGTTAGAGAGTTAGAGGGGCAGCGAGGGATGAATCCAGTCGATGCTGTTGTCATATGCGAAGTTGGTGAACGAGACGCTGATGCTTGTATCGAGTGCTTCTACGTGGTGCCACCAACCGGCTGGTATGAAGAGGGTTTCCCCGGGACACAAGTCGAACTCGATGTTCTCTGCGCCTGCGAAGAGAGGGTACCTCTCCAGATCTGGGTTGAGGGGATCGACCTCGCTGTAGACGCCGATGTTGTTGTACAGCCGATGGATCGCGAGCGATGGGATCAGGATGAAGTGCTTGCGTCCCAAGACTTGATTGAACAGGACATTGAGGGTGTCATGGTGGAGCGGCGTGACGGTGCCGGAAGGGCCGAACCATAGAAATGCCTGCGAATGCTCGGGATCGGGTTTCAAAAAACGGGCGTCGGGTTCGAAATCATCCCAAAGAGCACGTGCTTGGGGTGCTGCAAGGAGATTGTTGTTGGCGACTAGGTATAGGTCATTGCTCGGGCCCGTCGTCTCCATCTTGGAGACGTACTCGTCGAACGGCATTACAAATCTGTGCTGATCGGAATTGATCTCGTAATCTGGGTCGGAGTCGCGCTCTGCCATGACCTCCACGTCGACCCCGCGGAGTTTGTCAGCCAGGTAGGAAGGACTCCACAGCGTCCGGGCGGGCCACCGGTCGGACGCATCGGTCAAGATCACCGGAGTGTTCTGAGCGTAATATTTGTCGAGGAACTCTTCACCGTTTAGCTCCGAGCAGCGGTCTACCGTAAGGGGGGCTCCGGTGAGAGAGCGCATTTGCTCGCGCATCATAAGTACAGATCTCACCTTTTGAAGATGCTGTGCCATCGAGCGCCCTGCTTCAAACGCCGGCTCGTCATAGAGGCGCGCGCAATACCGCGTGGACTCGACCTCTGAGAAACCTTCTCTCCTGAGGGCTGCAAGGACATCGACGAGAGGTGTCCCATTCAACAGTGAAACGGCAGCCCACCGTTGCCATTCCCGGGTCAGTGTTCTCGACGGCTCAGTTTGCGACGCTCCAAGAGTGGTCGATTCCTGAAGATTTCTCACGGCTCGGTACGCACCGGAACGGCAAGACGCTCCGTCTCAGCGGGGTCTGGGAATCAGCGGTGTGTGTGGGCGATTCCAGGCGTCCAACTGGTCACCGACCTCGAATTTTGGATCGCCTGGAGCTGGAGATCCTGGTGGAGGTGGAGGTGGAGGCCCAGGTGGTGGTGGAGGCGGCGGTGGCGGCGGAGGCGGCGGCGGAGGCGGTGGACCTGGTGGTGGAGGTGAAGGAGTGGGACTCGGAGTCGGAGTCGGCGTCGGCGTCGGAGTCGGCGTCGGCGTCGGCGTCGGAGTCGGCGTTTCTCCGGGTGGAGGTGGAGGGGTCGGTGTAGGCGGTGGTGTCGGTGGGGGTGTAGGCGGTGGTGTCGGTGGGGGTGTAGGCGGTGGTGTCGGTGTGGGGGGCGGCGTCGGCGTCGGTTTCTTGATCCAATTCGAAGCGGCCGCCGACGATTCGGACAGGGCCTCGACAAACGCGGTCGCTCCCGCGACCGTCATTCCGGATGCGACCAAGGCGCGCAAAAGGGTGCGGCGGTTGATCTTACCTTCTAGATAGGCCTGGGTGAGCTCGTGCTCCGTCATTTCAGATCTCTCCCGAAGCGATCCGTGATCGGATAACGCCTATCGTTTCTCGTTGATCGGCAAGGTACACCCCAAGCCAACAGCCAATCAACTGATGCCAAACACCGATCTGAGCGACGGTATTTTGTATGTACAACAAGCTGGCCTCTTTGCGAGTGAAGAGTGCACCTGCATCTGGGAGCGTATGACGGATCGTTTTCCATGGGAGTTCGGCTACATCGTGGATCAGGAGCGTCGCGAGACCGGTTTCGCAGTCGTCCGCGGCCGGGTCGACCGTGCCTCGTATCTCGAGTTCCTGCGTTATCTGGCTCGCGACTACCGGATCATGGCGATCACGAGCCAGGGTGTGTTCCCGATGATCGGCGACGGACCCGGAAACCTTCCTGACCACGCGGGACCGCAAGAGGGGCGGCATGAGGACTATGTGGACAAGGTCGAGGGATGGGCCCACTGTTTCAGGGATCCCGACGCCTTTCTCCCTGCAGGAAAACCAAGGCTCAGGTTCTCGAATTCGGACAACCTGGAACCCGACCGGCTCTGGCGTATCGCGAACCGGCCGGGCCCGCTCGAGAAGAGATGGGATTTCGTCTACTCCTGCATGCCGGACCGCTCCAACTTCATAAGGAAGAACTGGGCAATGGCAAAGCGGTGCGCGCTGAGGTTCGCCGAGGATCTCGGCCTGCGCGGGTTGCTGGTGGGAGTGGCGGAGGTCAACGATGCTCCTCGTCACCCACTGATCGACCTCCGCCCACCGATGAGGTGGCGTGAATTCCTCCGTGCCCTCGGGGAGAGCCGTGTGGGTTTCTTCCCAAACACCTGGGACCCCAGCCCCCGGGTCATCGCCGAGGCAATGTGTCTGGACGTGCCCATCCTGGTGAACCACGACATTCTCGGGGGATGGCAGTACGTCGCGCCTGAATCAGGTCGATTTTTCCGTACAGAGGACGATGCGCTCGATGCCATGACCGAAGTGCTTGCCGGTTCGTTCAGCCCGCGCGATTGGTACTGCTCGAATTACGGGAGGTCCAACGCCGGGAGACGCCTTGCGGCGTTCATCGGCGAGATCGCGGGCTCCGAGCGCTTCTCGGATGTCGAAATCGCTTACTTCTACAGCCCGCGCGACTATGACTCCATCCCTCCGCGGCCCCGGAGGCACCCGAACTAGCCCGCGCCGACAAAGCTCCACAACAGGGTCGCCCCCTTGGCGTTGCCCGTCGGGCGAGCGACCAATAGTGTTCGAGTCCGCGGGTGGCTCGAACGACAGCAGACCCGGAGGCCGGGAGGTCAGCAAATGCGAGAACGGTCGTACTCATTGAGGAACCGAACGGTGCAGAGGCGAACGGTCCCGTTGGCGGTCGTTCAGCTCCGGCGCGCTGCGTTCATCAGTTGTCTGGTCTTAACGGTCGGCTCCATACCGGCCGCGATCCTCGATTCCGCACCGGCCGCGGCATCCGTTCCTCCGTCCTCGTCCCACGGGGAACACGGCCGGACTCCATATATCGCGCCTGGCTGTAGTTCGTACACCGGGAACGCCGCCTTCGTGTGCGCGGTATACGAGGACATCCTCGGAAGAGCTCCTGACTCCGCCGGCCTGAATTCCTGGACGACGCAGCTCTCGACTGGTGTCAGCCGGACCCAAGTTGCCTTTGGCATTGTCGACTCGGCCGAATCGCTGATCGACTACATACAAGGCGACTATGGCTTCTTCCTGAACCGCCCTGCCGACCCGGCGGGGCTGAACTTCTGGCTGTCGACTTTCCAGGCCGGAGGCTCTGCAGAGCAGGTCGACGCAGGCATACTGGGTTCTCCCGAGTTCTTCTCGGACTCGGGATCGACCAACGGCTCCTGGCTCAACGCCGTGTACATGGATCTGTTAGGTCGTCCCATCGATTCATCGGGAACTGCCAGCTGGACCTCTGCTCTGTCGAGTGGCGCCAGCCTCACCCAGGTCGCTTACGCAATCGACACCTCGAACGAGGAATACAACCACAACGTCCTGTTCTATTACGAGCAATTCTTGAACCGCGCTACCGACCCTGGAGGACTTGCGACCTGGGTAGGAGCTTTTCAGTCAGGGGCAACCGATCAGCAGGTGATCGCAGGCATCCTGGGATCTCAGGAGTTCTACCAGGACGCAACCGGGAGTTGACGCGTGTCTGCGTAGAGCACGGATCATCCCCAGTCGGTGAGCACCGCTGATGACGCCGCCAGTCGAGCCTGCGAGCGTCACGGTCGTGACTCCTTCGATACCGGAACGATCCGAGCTCCTCGCGCAGAACATCGCATCGGTTCGAGCACAGACGGTTCCCGTTGCCGCACACTTGATTCGAATTCAAGGTCCACCGCGGGGCAGGCTCCACCCTCTCCACATCGCCGAGCAGCTGAACATCCTGCTCGAAGCGGTCGACTCCGAGTGGGTTGGCTTCCTGTCGGACGACGACATGTACCTCCCGCATCACGTCGACACGATCGTCGAGCACCTTAGGGACGATCACGACGTTGTCTACACGTGGCCGACGAGCAAACGGGTCGGGCGGATCGATTGCAACGGATGGTCCAACGCACAGGTTCTCGAAAGGCTGGAACGGGCCAACTTCACGACGAGTGCGGTCACCTTTCGCACCGAGGCCTTGCGTCGCGTCGGAGGATGGGGTGGGCAATTTCGCAACGGGGTTTTCAGCGAAACCGGAGTGCGATTCGAGGACCGGGACCTCCTGATCCGCCTCGCGCGAACC
>DAIQQK010000078.1:0-15423 GCA_036786835.1 Acidimicrobiales bacterium
GCACGCCGTAGCCGAGGCGGATCCGCTCGGTGCGCGCCGCGATGGCCCCGTAGAGCACCTCGGGGTTCGAGCAGTGCGAGTACTCCTTCAGGAAATGGTGCTCGACGGTCCAGAAGGCATCCCAACCGAATTTGTCGCCGGCGATGGCCTGCTCCAGGGTGTTCTGATAGGCGCGGTGCTCGCTCTCGGCATCCCAGGGCTTGGGCACGGGGATCTCGTAGAAGAGAGCAAGCTTCACAGTGGTCAGTTCGTAGCAGCCCGGAGAGGAGAGCGCCATGCGCGGTCTTGAAGGAAAGGTGGTCATCGTCACGGGGGCGGCCTCGGGCATCGGCCACGCTTGTGCGAGCCGGCTCGTGGCCGAGGGAGCCGAGGTGGTCGGGGCGGACGTCTCGCCCGCATCCGTCTCTCCCGCATCCGTCGCGGAAACCTCGGCGCCTTCATGGCACGACGAGACCGTCGACGTGACCGACGAGGAGCAGGTTGCCGGTCTCGTTGCGAGCACCGTGCGCCTCTTCGGGCGTGTCGACGGCGTGGTCAACGCCGCGGGCGTGGCCGGCGGGGGCCCGGTGCATACCCTTCCCCTCGAAGAATGGCTGCGCGTCATCTCGGCCAACCTCACCGGGACGTTCCTCGTCGCCAAGCACGTGATCGCGCAGATGCTCGAGCAGGAGCCGGTGGGGGGGAGTCGGGGATCCGTCGTCACCATCGCCAGCATCGAGGGCCTCGAGGGGACGGCAGGCGGAAGCGCCTACAGCGCGTCGAAGGGAGGGGTGGTCATCCTCACGAAGAACATGGCCATCGACTACGCCGGGCGACAGATCCGCGTGAACGCCATCTGCCCCGGCTTCATCGACACCCCGATGACCCAGGGGGTCTTCGGCCTACCCGGGATGGAAGAGGCCCGTCGGCTGATCGTGAAGGAGCACAAGCTCGGGAGGATGGGACGGCCCGAGGAGATCGCTGCCGCGGCGGCCTTCTTGCTCTCCGAGGACGCCTCGTTCGTGACCGGGCACGCCTTTCCCGTCGACGGTGGTTACACCGCCGGGCGCGACCACGGCGTCACGACGCTGCTCGGACTTTCAGGCTCGGAGGACTGACCCGCCCCGGTCAAAAGGGACTCCCTGCCCTACACGTGGGGAACCCACGGCCGTAGCATGGGGTCGACGGGCCAGGAATAGGAGGCCCCGTGGGTCTGGTCGCATTGGCCGTCTTGGTGGTCGTAGCCGTGGGCATAGCGGTGGGCGTCCACACGGGGCCGCACGGACTCCTCGCCGCCGGCGCCGTGGGGGTGGCTGCGTCGGTCGCATTCGTCGTGACGGCGATGTCGCTCGTGTCACCCTCCTCGCGAACCACGATCGCCTGGGTGCTGCTCTCCTCGACGGCCTTCGTCTCCGCAGGTGCACTGGCGGCAGGGGCGCTGACCCTCCCGGCTCTGCGCCGGCGTCAGGCCGACGTAGGCCCTAACCGTCTGCTCGGATCTACTGGTGTGGTCGTCACCGACCTGAACCCTGTCGGCACGGTGCGGGTCCACGGAGAGAGCTGGAGTGCAGAGTCGATGTGCGGCCCGCTGCCGGCAGGCACGCCGATCGAGGTCATGGAGATCGAGGGACTGCGCCTGCGCGTGTGGTCGGACGCGGCACCCGGACCCGGCGAAGCACGTGCCATCGAGGAAGAGAGACGAGCATGATCATCGTTATCCCAGTCGTAGTGGTCGGCGTGCTGCTCGTGCTGCTGACGGCTATGTCCATAAAGATCGTCCGGGAGTACCAGCGGATCGTGCTCTTCCGCCTCGGGCGCTCCCTCGGGTCTCGGGGCCCAGGGCTGATCCTGATCAACCCGATAACCGACCGCGCCAACTGGGTCGACCTGAGAGAGGCCTACCTCGAGATACCCCACCAGTCGGCGATCACTCGCGACAACGCCGGGATCTCGATCGACTTCATCATCTTCTACAAGGTCGTGGACGTCGTGATGTCGGTTCTCCAGGTGCAGAACTTTGCAGGAGCTGCGCAGAACATCGCCGCCACCACGCTGCGGAGCGTCGTCGGCGACATGAGCCTCGACGACGTGCTCTCCAAGCGCGAGGAGATGAACACCGTCCTACGGACGAAGCTCGACGACGTGACCGAGCGCTGGGGAGTGAAGGTGACGAACGTCGAGGTGCGCGAGATCAATCCGCCGCCCCAAGTCCAGGAGGCGATGACACGCCAGATGTCCGCCGAGCGAACCCGGCGCGCAGTGGTCACGGAGTCCGAGGGACAGAAGCAGTCGGCAATCACGGTGGCAGAGGGCCAGAAGCAGTCAAAGATCCTCTCCGCCGAAGGCGACCGCCAGGCCGCGATCCTGCGCGCCGAAGGGTTCTCCCTCGCTCTGGACAAGATCTCGGAGATCGCGCGCGGCGTCGACCCGAACACTGTGCTGCTGCAGTACTTCGACGCGCTCCGCCAGGTGGCTAGCTCGCCGTCGTCGAAGCTGCTCCTCCCGATGGAGCTCACGAACGTTCTGTCGGGGGTGCGCGACCTGGCCGGGAAGCTGGGCCCCCTCGGAGCAGCGTCGAACGACGGGGCCGGAGCCGCTACAGCTTCCTAGCCGTCGAGGGTTTGGTCCCTTCGCTGGGTCGCAGGCCCCGGTAGCTCTGGACCGGGCCGTTGCTCGGAGACAGGCGGTCGGCGTGCGCGCCACACGCTGAAAGCCAGGCCCGCCACGGCGATAAAGGGCAAGCCCACGTATGCGAGCGGGTGAACGCTGCGAAGCCCGTATGCAGCACCGACCACCAACGCACCGAGTACCAGGACCTCGGGAGTGTCGTCCACCAGAAAGGACATGAGGAGATGCCCGCTCTTCGCGAGCCCCCTACTCAGCGAGCGGATCACGTCCTCACGTCCTGTCCAAGGGTCTCGGACGCCGGACTCGAGACCGCGCCAGTCCCACCGAGGTTGGCCGACTTTCCGTGACGAAGCACTACGACCATCGCCGCGGCCGACGCTGCGAAGGCTCCGATCAGAACCGGAAGTGCCAGATCGCCGCCCGGCCAGCTCACCCCGGCTCCCTCGCCGACCCAGAAGACTCCGAAGCTCGTGAGCATCACCCCCACCACGCTCTTCAGCACGTTCTCCGGGACAGACGACAGTTGGCGGGCGACTACGGCTCCGACCCCGCCTACGACCAGGACCGCCGCACCCGCCGAAGCTGCCGCGATCCCGAGACGGTGAGCGCTCGACCCGAGGCTGATCACGATGAGGACGACCTCGGAGCCCTCGAGCAAAACCCCTTTGAAGGCGACGATGAACGCTGCGGTGTCGCGGTTCGCAGCGCCTTCGCTCGAACGTGTGAGGTCGTCGACCGTGCGCGCGTATATGGCGTCCTCGTCGTGCTTGGCGAGACGTCCTCCACCGCGCAGCACGGCCTTGCGCAACCAGGAAAGACCGAGGAGCAGCAGAAGCGTCCCTACGATTACTCGCAGGGTGTCGATGGGCAGGTACGTGGCGATCGGGACACCGACAGCCGCGGTGAGAGTCGCCAGAACCGCCAGGGCGGCCGCGGTTCCCTCGAGCGCCGACCTCCAACTGCGCGTGCCGGCCGCTACGACGAGCGTGAGCGCCTCCACCATCTCGACCGTCGACGCCCCGAAGACGGCGAGGACCAGGGCGGTGATCGATGTTGCGCCTGTCGACGAGATGGTGAGCATGAGTTGTTCGGCCGGTGCCGACGTTACTCGCCGAGCAGTTCAGCTCGCGAAGCAGTTCCCGTTCCTTGCTAACGCCGTTGCCGTCCGGCGCTACGGAGGCTCGACGACACGAGCTGCGCCTTGACCACGAGCCGGTGCGAGGCCGATCCACGCGGGGTGCAGGTGGTGAGGGTCAGACTGAACTGTCCCGGCGTGTTCGTCACCACCGAGGTGTCGGTCGGCAGCACCGAGAAGGGCTGCTGGCTCACCGTGTAGCTGCACGACCAGGCGGCCGTCTGGAACTCCACCAGGTCTCCGGGCTTGAGCGCGTCGAGGGAGTAGAAGGGATGGAGGAAGGTCGTGCGGTGCCCCGCCACGGCAGCGTCCCCGACGGTGCAGGGCATGGGGGTGCTCGGGTAGTGGCCCGGCCCGGAGGCGAGCGCCGCGGCGTCCACCCCCTGCACCATCACCATGTCGAGACCGATCGCGGGGATGATGATGCGCCCGATCGGCTTTCCGTCTCCCACCGTCCCGTTGGCGACCTGCCCGGCGAGGGCCGGATCGTCGAGTTGTGCGGCCAGCTCGTGCTGGCGGTGGCTCGCCCACCAGTTGCTGAGCATCGGGAAGGCGAGCGCCGCCGCCGCAACCAGGCACAGCAGCACCATGAGAATCGGTAGTCCGAATCGCGTCCAGCGGCTGCGTGCAACCTTTTGGATGCGCATCGCATGCGGTTGTTGCGTTCGTCGCGTCCGCCCTTGTCGTTGCGGCACGCGATGTGGTCGTTGCACGGAGTGCAACGGTCCCTGCGAGCTCCGGTAGCTCCAGCCGCTAGAACTCTCCCGGCACCCATCGTCACCGGACGCGTCGGCGCCGGGGACGAGTTGCCCCGGTGCCGACGGCCGTGAGGCCAGCACTGTCATCGCTCTGTCAGGAGTAGCGGCGGGCGAGAAGACGAAGCGCCAGAACTGCAAGTCCTGTCAGGCCACCGAGGCCGAGCGCGAGAGCCCCCACGAAGGGGATCCACGACGGCTCTCCGGTGAACGGAAGGGTGGCGCCCGCCGGGTCGGGTGTGACCGAAGCCGTGGCGACAGGAGTGGTCGTGCTGGCGCCGGCGGGATCGACCGAAGCCGAGACAGTGCCGTCCGGAGTCGACGCTGCCCCTGATGCGGCCGAACCCGTCACGGGCAGAGCCGACAGCAGGTCCCCGAGACCAGCGCTACCGAGCTGGCTGCTGAGCGCCGACAGACCCGGAATGTTCGCCAGACCTCCCGTAAGGGAGGAACCACCCGGAACGCTGCCGAGCGCACCGGTGATGCTCGAGGCACCCGGAACGCTGCCGAGCGCGCCCGTCACGGTCGACACGATGCCGGTCGGGTCGGGGAGCGATCCGCCTGAGCCGGTCGCGCCACCGAGCGCACCGGTGATGCTCGAGGCACCCGGAACGCTGCCGAGCGCGCCGGTCACCGTCGAGACGATGCCGGTCGGGTCGGGGCGCGATCCGCCTGAGCCGGTCACGCCACCGAGCGCACCGGTGACCGTCGAAGCACCCGGAACGCTGCCGAGCGCGCCCGTCACGGTCGACACGATGCCGGTCGGGTCGGGGAGCGATCCGCCTGAGCCGGTAACGCCACCGAGCGCACCGGTGATGCTCGAGCATCCGGCCGGCAGGTTCAACGGCAGGAGAGAAGTGACCTGGGAGACGACAGAGCACGGGTCGGGGGCGGGTGCGGCCCACGCCACGCTTGCTGCGACTGGACCTGCCGCGAGCGCAGCTCCAGCTCCGGCCGCGATGGCGATCCTCTTGACTGACCTCGAAGCGATCCTGATGGTCATCTCGTCCTACCCCCCATCTCGTCGGCCTCACCTGCGAGACCGAATCACGTTGGGTGAACGAATGACCACGCTAAGTCCTTGCGGCCTCAGTCCAAGATTTCGCCCAAATTTGTCTTCCAGCTGCTATGACGCGAGTGGCCAACCGATCTCCGGCTCGGCGACAGGCTGCGTCGAGTCGCTTGCGCGGCTCAGATCGCGAGGCCCCGGCTTTCGAGGCCCCGGCTCTCGAGGCCTCGCCTGGCGAGGCTCAGGTTTCCTCGGAGCCGTACTGAGCCTGAGGGATGCCACCGGATGTGGACGCGGGTGGGGGGCTCGACGGCGCGGGGATCGTGGCGTTCGGGTCGACCACCCCTGTCGTCTCCGCGATCGCCGGGTTGGCCGAGGTCACCGTGATCTGCCCGTGTTCTGCCTCGTGCTTCTGCAGCAGATCCATCAGCTCGGCCGAGCGCGGTCCGGACGTCGCGTCTGCGCGTCCTGTCTTGTCGAGATAGACGATCCCACCGAGCTCGAGCAGCATCGCGTCGGCCTTCTTCTTGGCCTGGATGTCGGCGAGCTTCGCCTGGCCGGCCTCCACCCCGTGCTGGGCCTTCTCCGCGAGCTGGCTCGCTTGCGACTTCACCTTGTCCATGAGTCCCATGTCGAACCTCCTTGGCGCGTCACGGGGCGATGCGCCCCACGAGCGAAGACACTAGGCCGCCTCGGCGTCGTGGAGAACTTCGAATTCGTCGCGACTGCAGACGGTCGCACGAACAGAAAAGGGTGGGGGGAACCAGGTTGGCGACCGGGCCCGTCCGCCGACAGGCCCGGCCGCAAGGTGCAAATCCGCCCACCTGGTTCTGGTCTGGGAACGAGGTGGGGGGACCCGGCTTGCGCGGGGCGAGACATGCGAGCCGCTGATCTCGAGGACCGGCAGGTTCCGGTCGAGCGGGGTTGGTTCCCTTGGGCAAGCAGCCGGTCACCGGCCAGGGAGGATCCCGTCCAAGAGCCGCGATTACGAAGGAGACAGGTCGAGGAGCCTCTCGCGCCCGTTCGCCACGAATTCGCTCCGGATCCGCTCTGCATCCTCGAGGGTGAGCTTCCTGTAGACCTCGTGAACACCGGAACCGGGACGCTCGGGCGGCTTCCACCACACGGGGTCGGTGGTCACCCAGCGCTCGGACCGCAGAGGGCGTTTGTTGAGCTTCCCGGTGCCGGTGAGCGGCATGCGGTCGATGACGCGCACGAAGCGCGGCGCCCATTTCGTGCCGAGGTCGAGCTGATCGTCCAGGAACTCTGCGAACGCTTCGGGGTCGAAGCTCGTGCCGTCGGTCAGCTCGAGCGCCGCCATAACCACGTCGCCGGTTCGCGGGTCGGCAACGGGATAGACCGCGGCGGTCACGACCCCGTCGAAGCGCGCCAGTATCCGCTCGATAGGCGCCGAAGCGAAATTCTCCCCGTCTACGCGCAGCCAGTCGGCTGGGCGTCCCGCGAAGTAGAAGTAGCCCTCCTCGTCGCGATATCCGAGGTCGCCCGACCAGAACCAGCCATCGCGCGTGCGTTCGGCCTCCGCGTCGGGGTTGGCGTAGTAGCCCTCGAAGCGCCCGACGCCGTTGCGGCTCACGATCTCGCCGATCGCCTCCGACGGGTTGAGCAGCGCTCCCGACGGGTCGATGCGCGCACGCGGGCACTCCTCGCGGGTCTCGGGGTTCACTATGACGACATCCGCCCCCGGCGGTGGCACCCCGAGCGACTCGCGCGGGGTTCCACGATTGCGCGACATCGAGATCGCCCCTTCGCTCGACCCGTAGCCCTCGACGATCGTGCAGCCGAACCGTTGCTCGAACGACGTCATGTCGCGCGGCGAGGCGTCGGTGCCGAAGCCGAGGCGCAGCGGGCTGTCCGCGTCGTCGGGCGCTTCGGGGGTGGAGAGGATGTGGGCCAGAGCCCGCCCGACGTAGCTGAAGTACGTAACGCCGTAGCGGCGGACGTCGGGAAGGAAGCCCGACGCAGAGAAGCGCCGTCGCAGGACGAGGGTCGCCCCCGACGCGATGGCCGGGACGACGCAGGTTATGAGGGCGTTGCCGTGGAACATCGGCATCGGGCAGTAGATGACGTCCTTCTGGGAGAACCCCGATCCGCTCACCATCACTTGGGCCGAACCTGCGATGCGCCCCTGGCTCACTCGCACGGCCTTGGGTGCGCCGGTCGATCCCGACGTGAAGAGCAACAGCCACAACGAGTCGCCGGCAGGGAGCTCGCTCACGTCGAGGTCTGCCGCGGCGGGATCGTGTGCGTGCTTCTCGACGACCTCGAGGTACTGCGGGCTGTCGGAGACGAGGACGCGCTCGCGCTCCACCCCGGTGTCGAGGCCACTGAGCAGGGGGACCTGGTCCGAGGAGGTGACGATGAGCTGGCAGTCGGTGTGGGCGATGTCGCCGGCGAGCTCGGCACCGCGCCGAGTCGGGTTGATCCCCACGACGGTCGCCCCGGCCAACGAAGCACCTCCGAGGAGGAACAAGAACTCGGGAACGTTCTCCAGCAGCGCCCCCACGTGGAAGGGCCCCTCTCGACGGAGCTCCGAGATCAGACGCGCCCGCAGGAGGGACTGCTCGACGACCTCGCGCCAGGTCCACGAGGAGTCCTCGAAGCGCAAGCCGACGTGTTCGTCGGCGGACCGCGCGAGGAGAAGCTCTGCGACGCCAGTCATCGCACCGAAAGATAGTGTCTCTCGAGGTGGGCGCCGAAAACGATCCACGGCACCTGGTCGACATGATGCCGTTCTCGCGCTCTTGCGGCATCGAGATCGAAGAAGCCGACGCGACCCACGTCACGGGGACGATCCGATGGGCGCCCGAGCGCTGCACGAGCGCAGGGGTGCTCCACGGAGGGGCGCTCATGACGCTGGCGGACAGCCTGGGCGCGATCTGCGCCTTCTTGAACCTGCCCGAAGGCGCGTCGACCTCGACGATCGAGTCGAAGACGAACTTCTTCCGTGCTGTGCGAGAAGGAGCGGTCCGGGGCGTCGCGCGTCCGGTGCACACCGGGCGTACGACGATCGTCGTCCAGACCGAGCTCACGAATGACGAAGGCAAGCCGGTGGGCATCGTGACGCAGACCCAAGCCGTCATCCGCTGATCTCGGGGGGCGGATTGGGCCTCTGAGGCGCACTTGCGCACCGAACGAGAAGCGTCTGGGGCTCGCTACGCTCGTTTGGGCCGGGCGACGGGTCGGAGCGTACGGATGGGCATGGGACTTGGACACATGATCGGGGGCGCCACGGGTGGTGGCGGCTGGGGTGTCATGCGCTCACTTCGCCGTGACCAGTCGGTGACCCAGCAGAAGCTGCCGCCGGGCATCGTCCGCCGCATCGGGAAGTTCGCGAGGCCCTACCGCGCGATGCTCGGTGTCTTCCTCGTCCTCATCATCGTCGACGCCGTGATCGGGGCTGCGAACCCTCTTCTGTATCGAGGGATCATCAACTCGATCGTGGCGGGCCTGCGGACCCACTCCGCCGTCCACCACTCCGTGAACGTGATCGTGGTCCTGGCGCTCGTCGTGATAGGTCTCGCCATCGTCGACGCCGTCCTGTCGCTTTGGCAGCGGTGGGTCTCGGCTCGCGTCGGTGAGGGCCTCATATTCGACATGCGGGCTCGAGTGTTCGAGCACGTTCAGCGGATGCCGATCGCCTTCTTCACGCGCACACAGACCGGGGCGCTCGTCTCGAGGCTCAACAACGACGTCCTCGGCGCTCAACAAGCGTTCACCGACACCTTCAGCTCCGTGGTCAGCAACGTGATCGGCGTGGGCATAACGCTCGGCGTGATGTTCTTCCTCTTCTGGCAGATCACCCTTGTCGCGCTGTGCTTGCTCCCCTTGTTCCTCGTGCCTGCGAGATGGGTGGGAAAACGTCTCGCAGCACTAACCCGTGAGAGCTACGTCCTGAACGCCGAGATGACCAACACGATGACCGAGCGTTTCAACGTCTCGGGAGCTCTGCTGGTCAAGCTGTTCGGACGCCCGCTACGCGAGGTCGAGGGGTTCGAGCAGAAGGCCGGGAGGGTACGGGACATTGGTGTGACCCAGGCCATCTACGCGCGGGTCTTCATGGCCTCGCTGCTTCTGACTGCGTCCCTGGCCACGGGGATCGTCTACTTGTGGGGTGGCGTGAACGCGGTGCACGGGACTCTCGCGATCGGGACCGTGGTGGCGCTCACGGCGTACTTGAACCGTCTCTACGGACCGCTCACCGCGCTTTCGAACGTCCAGGTGGACGTCATGACCGCTCTCGTCTCGTTCGATCGCGTGTTCGAGGTGCTCGACCTGGCACCGATGATCGACGAGAAGCCCGATGCGCGAGTGATCCCACGCGGTCCGGCGCTCGTGGAGCTCGACCACGTGGACTTCTCGTACCCCACTGCCGAGGAGGTGTCACTTGCATCCCTCGAATCGGTGGCTGTGCTCGACCAGGCTCCCTCGTCCCAGATTCTCTACGACGTGTCGTTGCGCGCGGAGCCGGGAGAGCTATTGGCTCTTGTGGGACCGTCGGGAGCAGGAAAGACGACGATCAGCCACCTCGTCCCTCGCCTATACGACGTGCGATCGGGTGCGGTGCGGATCAACGGGGTCGACGTGCGCGACGCGACCCTGGACTCCCTGCACGACATCGTGGGAATGGTCACCCAGGATGCACACATGTTCCACGAGTCGATCCGGTACAACCTTCTCTACGCCAAGCCCGACGCCACCGAGGAGGAGCTCACCGAGGCGCTTCGCGCGGCACAGATCCTGCCTCTGGTGGAGTCGCTCCCCGACGGGATGGACACCGTCGTCGGGGACCGGGGCTACCGGCTGTCGGGCGGTGAGAAGCAGAGAATCGCCATCGCCCGGTTGCTCCTCAAGGCTCCCGACGTCGTGGTGCTGGACGAGGCGACTGCGCATCTCGATTCCGAGTCCGAGCTCGCTGTGCAAGGTGCACTGCGGACGGCGCTCGCTGGGCGCACCTCAATCGTCATCGCCCACCGGCTCTCTACGGTGCGGGAAGCTGACAAGATCCTCGTCGTGTCCGAGGGACGCGTCGTCGAGCAGGGTTCGCACTCGCAGCTCCTCGAAGCCGGCGGCCTGTACTCGGAGCTCTACCGGACGCAGTTCGCCCAGCAGGACTCGCCAGCGGCTCCCAACGGTGCCGTGACATCGGTCGCGCCCTGGGACGAGCCGCCTGCTGCCGGTGCTCCCGAGCCCGGGACCCTTCTCGCCAGAGAGGGCTGAAGGACCGCCAAGTGCCTACCTCGCTCGGGGGACCTGATCTCGGGCTCGCCCCGAAGCCGGTGCACGAAGGTGCGAAGGGGGGGCGGCCCCCCGTCGTGGGACGCCCGGTCATGCGCGGTTGGATCCACGTCGTCGCTCTCTTGGTGTTCCTGGTCGCCGGCCCGATTCTCGCGGCCAACGCTCCGACACCTTGGACCACAGCTGCGCTCTCGATCTATGTCGTTTCGATCGTCGCTCTGTTCGGGGTGAGCGCTGCGTTCCATCGGATCCGGTGGTCTGCGCCAGCGCGCCGGAGGATGAGACGCGCCGACCACGCCACGATCTTCGTCGCCATTGCTGGGACCTACACGGCGATCGCCAGCCTCGCGCTGAGCGGGTGGGCGCAGGTCCTGGTGCTCTGCCTGGTGTGGGTGGGAGCAGCGGCAGGAATTACCCTTCGTCAGCTATGGCTGGACGCTCCCAAGTGGGCGGTGGCGCTGCCGTATCTCGTGGTGGGATGGAGCGCTCTGGCCGTGATGCCGCAGCTGTTTCGTGGGCTCTCGGGGGGAGGCTTCGGCCTCGTGGTCGCCGGGGGCGCCGTCTACAGCGCCGGCGCACTCGTGTACTCGTTGCGAAAGCCCGACCTGGTTCCCGGCGTGTTCGGCTACCACGAGCTCTTCCACGCATGCACGGTCGTGGGGGCCGGGCTGCACTTTGCGGCGATCGCCGTCTACGGGCTCGGCAGGACCTGAACATTCCGACCGCCCGAGGCGCGCGGGGACTCGGTACTAGTCGACCTGACTCGGCTCGAGCTCGTGCGGCGGCGCTCGCCCGTCGTCGGTGCTCGCCCCGCGCTGGTTGCTCGGAGCGTCCTCGTTGACCCGGCCCAGCTTGGCCGGCCACCAATTCCAGCGCTTCAACAAGGAGACCGTCGAGGGCACCAGAAGCGTCCGCACCAGGAACGTGTCCATCAGGATCCCGGCGGCGAGGCCGAACCCGATCGCACGAACCTGCCCGCCGCCCGGGCCTCCGCCGCCTGCGATCGCGAGTGCCGCGAAGCTCCCGGCCAGGACGAGCCCGGCCGAGGTGACGGTGGGCCCGGTCCTCCCCACGGCGCGGATCACCGCTTCGCGAAGGGGCCGCTCGTGCGCCTCCTCTCGGATGCGGCTCATGACGAGGATGTTGTAGTCCTCTCCCAGGGCCAACAAGAAGATGAACATGAGGAACGGCAATATGAAGGTAAGTCCCGCGTTCCCTGCGATGTAGATGAAGATGATTGTGGCGACTCCGAGCGCGGCGAAGTAGCTCAGGGCGACGCTGACGATCAAGTACAGCGGGGCGACGAGACTGCGCAGAACAAGAGCGAGAAGGATCCCTATCGCGAGGATCGCAATCGGGATGATGTGCACGAGGTCGCTGTTCGAGGCGCTCGAGACGTCGTGAAGTGCCGGTGCCTGGCCCGCCGCACCGCTCGCGATCGCGCCCGACACCTTCGCCGCTTCGGTTACTGCAGCGCGGACGCTCGGGACCGCTTGGAGGGCCGGCGTCGACCCGGGATCACCGGCGACCAGAGAGGACTCGAACTGGATCGTCTTTCCGTCCGGGCTCACGAGCACCGCCGTCGCCCTGTACGCGTTGTACGCGTCGGCAGAGATGCTCGAGCCCGCCGGCTCTATCGCGGGCAGGTTGGCGGGGTTGCCCAGTTGCCCTTCCAGCGAGGCGTACTCGCCCGGGGTGAAGGTGTAGCCGTTCGGGTCGAGGGGACCGGTCAGCTGGCTGAACAGCTTGGAGGATTGAAGGCTCGCTTGCGCATTCGCTATCGCGGTCGGGTCCTCCCACACCGGCTCGGAGTAGCGGAAGATCAGGTTCGTAGGGTTCGCGCTCGACTTCGGGAAGTACCGGGCCAGCAACGCGTTACCCGCGGCGGCGTCGCTCCCCGAAGGGGCGGTAACGGTTCCTCCGAAGCCGCCGGAGTGGTACCCGAGCGCAGCGGCAGCAAGGGCCAGGAACAACACGACCCCGCCTACCAGCGTCATGACGGGACGGGCCACTAGTCGCGACGCGATGCGTCCCCAGACACCGTCGGTCTCGGGCCCGGCCGACCTGTTGGAGGGCCAGAACACTGCCTTGCCGAAGATCGCGAGCAGAGCCGGGAGAAGAGTGAGGCCGGCGAGGAGCATCACTCCGATCGCGAGCGCCAAGGGTATCCCGAGGTCCTGGTAGACGCCGAAGGTGGCGAACAAGAGCGTGAGAAGGGCCAGGATCACCGTCCCGGCGGAAGCGCTGATCGACTCACCGACTCTGACGAGCGAGTGGACGACCGCTTCTCGAGGCTCGAGGCCGCGCCGGACCTCCTCTCTCACGCGGAACACGAGGAACAGTCCGTAATCGGTGCCCGCACCTATGAGCAGGACCACGAGCAGCAGCTGTGTGATCTGGGAGATCTTCAGCCCGTGGGCACCGAGTCCTCCTATGAATTGCATCGACACGGCGAGCGACAGGGCGGGAGGTATGAGAGTGACGATCGGGCCGAGCAACGAACGGAATATGAGGAACAGCAGGACGATCACGATCACGAGGGAGAGCGACGTGGTCTTGTTCTGCGTCTCCTTGGAGCTCTGCTGGTCGGCGACGTTCACCGCGACGTCGCCCGCGAGATGGAGCTGAAGTCCCGGAGGCGCCGAGATCTTCGCGAAGGTTGCGTGCAGATCGTCCACGAGGGTCTTCTGGGAAGCTATGTCCGAGAAACCGACGCGCGCCTCGACGAGGATCTGAGCGGCTTGGCCTCCCGGAGAGAGCCCCAACCCGCGAACCAGGACGACCTTCGGCACTGCGCGCGCGGCGTCCACTTCCTGCGCGATCGCCTGTTGGTCGGCGAGCGTGAGCGCGCCCCCGTTTCTGGCCGCGACGATCGTGACGGGGCTCAGGTTCTTGGTGTCGCCGAGCAGCGGCGTCGCCAGGTTCGCCGCCTGCTGGCTGGGTGAGCTGGCAGGGAGGAACTGGCTGTTCTGGTTGTTCACCTCGCTGCTGAGCGAGGGCAGGGCCTTCGACGAGACGACCACGACGACGATCCAGGCGATCACGACGAGGTAGCGGTACTTCACCACCCAGCGGCCCAGTGCGGAGAAGAGCTGGTTCAAGACAGCATCGTCCTTTCGGGAGATCGGGGAAGGCGGACGATTCGATGCCGCTGCGGCGGCGGCGGGTTCGAACCTACCATCGCGCGCTGTACACCCGAACCGCCCTCGCCTTGCAGGGCACGGGCGCGCCAGTGCAGATGTGCAGACGGGCAGATCGGCAGATCGGCAGATCGGCAGATGGACCTCGAATACCCGTTGACTTAGTGTGACTCGTCGCGTGGGCACACGGTCGATGGTCGAGAGGGAGGGGTCGGTGGACGACGAATTGAGTTGGCTGCTCGACAGGACTCGCATCCGCGAGCTGACCGCCCGTTACAACCGGTGCTTCGACGACGGCGACGCCGAGGGGTTCGCCACCACCTTCACCGAGGACGGCGTGATGGAAGTGGTCGGAGGTTTCAGCGTGTCGGGCCGAGCCGGGCTCGAGGAGATGTGCCGGCACACTCCCTACGGGGTCGTACATGTCACCGCCGACGCGACCGTGGAGATCGAAGGGGACCGCGCGGTTCAGGACGTGACGGTCCTCGTCCTGCAGCGTCCGAAGCCTGACGCCGCACCCGACGAACGGGCATCGAGCCTCCAGCGCACCGGGCGCTATCACGACGAATTGGTGCGCACCCCCGACGGCTGGCGGTTCTTGCGCCGCAGCGCCTCGTTGGACGGTGGAATGTGAGAGCTTCGGGCAACCCGGGGTGACCACTCTCCTTACCGATCACCTTCGCGCTCAGGCCGCCGCGTTCGGGGACGAGGTCGCGTACCGGATCGTCGACGGCGGGGAGATGACGTTCGCCCAATGGGAGGCGGAGTCGAACCGCCTGGCGCGCGCGCTGGTCGGCCTCGGAGTGAAAAAAGGCGACCGCGTCTCGATCTACCTGCGCGCCGAGGAGGCGCTCAGGTTCATGGTGGCGTACTCGGCCGTGCACAAGGCGGGCGCGGTGGCGGTCCCGACCAACACTCGCCTCGCAGACGGCGAGGTCGAGAAGCTCTTGGGGCACGCGGAGGTCACGGTGGTGCTCACCGACACCGAGCTCTCCCCTGTCGCCCACCACGTCGCCGGCTCCCTGCCGAGCGCCCGCCACGTCGTGGTGGCGCCTTCGTCTTCGGACACTTCGGATCCAGCCTGGTCGTGGGGGGACGTGGCCGCCGCCCACGGGCTCGACGCGACCGACGACACGAGCACCTTCCAAGTCGAGTTGAGCGGCGACGACCTCGCCGACATCCTCTACACCTCGGGGACCACGGGGACCCCGAAGGGAGTCGGTATCCGCCATCGCAACGTGGCGCTCATCCCCGGCCAGCCCAACCCGACCTATTCGGGCAATTGCTGGCTTCACTCCAGCCCTCTGTTCACCTTCGCGGGCATCGGGTTCGTCTACAACCCGATGCAGCTCGGCCTGTTCGGCATCTACCAGCCGCGCTTTGATGCGGGGCGCTGGCTGGAGGTGGTCGAGGAGCTGCACCCCCAGTTCGTGTTCCTTGTCCCCTCCATGGCTCAGCTGGTGGTGGCCCACCCGCGCTTCGCCGATACTGATCTTTCGTCGGTGCTCATCTGCGCCATCG
>DAIQQK010000079.1:0-15415 GCA_036786835.1 Acidimicrobiales bacterium
GAACCTCGTCGTCCTCAGCGGGCGCGTAACCGCGGCCTTTCTGGGTGATCACGTGGACGACGATCGGGCCGTGCCATTCGGCGGCGTTCGCGAAGGCCTGCTCCATCCCTGCGATGTCGTGCCCGTCGATCGGTCCCGCGTAGCGAACGCCGAGTGCCTCGAAGAACCGGTGAGGGGTCACGATCTCGCGCACCGCGCTAGTGAGCCCGTGCATGCCCGAGTACGCGATGCGCCCCAGTCCTGGTGTCCCTCGGACGATCCTGCGCAGCCGCTCGCGAGCGTGCACGTACGACGGATTGAGCCGGAGGTACGTGAGCCCCGACGAGAGCTTCGAGATGGTGGGAGCGTAGGAACGTCCGTTGTCGTTGAGGACGATTATCACCGGGCAGCCCGAGTGACCGAGGTTGTTGAGTGCCTCGTACGCCATGCCGCCGGTCAGCGCGCCGTCGCCGACCACCGCGACGACGTGGCGGTCGGTCTCGCCCTTTTGGTGGAACCCGGAGGCGATTCCGTGCGCATAGCTGAGGGCAGTGGACGCGTGACAGTTCTCCACCCAGTCGTGCACCGACTCCTTGCGCGATGGATAGCCGGACAGACCACCTGGCTGGCGAAGGGTGCTGAAAGCGGCTTGCCGGCCTGTTACGAGCTTGTGGGGGTAGGCCTGGTGGCCGGTGTCCCAGATGATCGCGTCGTGTGGAGAGTCGAACGCCCTGTGCAGGGCCAAGGTGAGCTCGACGGCACCGAGGTCGGACCCGAGGTGTCCGCCGTTCTTCGTGACGACTTGCACGATGCGTGCACGGATCTCCGATGCCAGCTGATTTAGCTGGCTCTGGGACAGAGTCCGCAGGTCGGCAGGCTCGTGTATGTCGTCTAGGAGCATGGGCACTCAGCGGGGGCGGTAGGCGGTGGCCCACGACTGGGCCTTGAACCTACGCTACCGCGGTCGGGTCCCAGCATGAGGGGCGGGCACGACTAATCGGCCGGTCTTCGGGCCGGTCAGTCTTCCAACAGATGTCCGCTCGGCGTGAGCCGGTCGGCCGGTCGAGAGAGGTTGCGGACGATGCAGGCAAACGTAAAAGGCACGACGATGCCCGTTCTGGAGATGGTGCTGGAGCCGGGCGAAGCGCTCATCTCCACGCATGGCGACCTGTCGTGGATGACAGCCAACATGCAGATGTCCCAGAAGACGAACACCGGTGGCGGAGGCGGACTCCTCGGAGGCCTGAAGCGCATTGCCGGTGGAGGAGGGCTCTTTCTCACTCGCTACGAGCCACAGGGTGGTCAGGGGATGGTCACCTTTGCGAGCAAGGTGCCGGGCCGGATATTTCCGGTGGAGATCACTCCGGGTCACGGATACGTCGTTCACCGTCACGGCTGGCTGTGCGGCACGCCCGGGATCACCCCGTCGGTCTGCCTGCAGCAGACGTTCAAAGGGGGACTCTGGGGCGGTGAGGGTTTCATCCTCCAGAAGCTCGAGGGCGAGGGTCAGGCGTGGATCGAGCTGTCGGGTGAGATCGCGACGTACGACCTCGCCGCCGGCCAGTCGCTGCTCGTCCATCCAGGTCATGTCGGGATGTTCAACGACACAGTCAGCTTCCAGGTGATCCGGCTTCCGGGAATCGCGAATCGCTTCTTCGGTGCCGACGGCCATCACATAGTGACACTCACGGGCCCGGGGACGATCTGGCTCCAGAGCATGCCGCTCGTGGTCCTCGCCCACGCCCTGTCGGAGTACATAGGTGGAGACGACCGTCGCGATGCCGTCGGCGGCGGGGTCGTGGGGGGAGTGCTCGGCAACGTCCTCGGGCGCCAGGTCTAGAGGCCAGTCCCAGACCCAACCCCGGGTCAGTCCCCCAGGTCCAGTCCTCGAAGCCATCGGGCCCAAATCGCGCGCTGTGTGTGGACCTAACTGCAATGCGCATTGGCTTGGCCGGTAGTTAGCAGAGAGTTGATTTGCCGTTGACAGATACCCCCCTTTAGGGGTGCAGACTGTCTGGGTGGCTGCTCTCTAGCCACATGCAGACCAGGCGAACGAAACGAGCCGAGGGCCCGTATCAGGGGGAGGAGCACGGAGGCCCGCAGGCACGATCTGGACAGTTCGAGCGGGGCGATGCCGGTCAAGCGCCGGTTGAGGCCGTCAGCGGCGTTGTCCATCTGACTGGAGTCGCAAGGTCGACGGGGCGAACGGTTCTTCGATTCGAGGCGCAGCAGCGAGGTCTCGAGGAAAGAGCCGGTTGATCGGGGGGATCGACGATGGACAGGCAGGCAGACCGGCACATGTTCAAGCGCCAGCCCGAGGGGGCTGCTTCCACCAAGGGAGCGATCGCTGCCCTCGAAACCCTCAGTCGCACGGACGTGATCAGCGCGGCGGGCGCGGACGTCGGGATCACACGCGAGCGTGTGCGTCGTCGCCGGTGGGCGCTTCTCGCTGTCGCTCTGATGCCGCTCGCCGTATGGCTCGGTCTGCGGGCCCTGCTCTGGCATCACGGAGCGCTCTCTTTCCCTCACATCCCTTCGTCGCTGCTCCCTTACGTGCCGGCGATGGTTTTGATCGTCGTCCTAGGCGCTGCGGTGCTGCTTCCTCTCCTCGGAGGCGGGCGTTCGCCGCACGTCCTGTACCGCCCCAACGAGATCGACATTCGCTTCAGCGACGTGAAGGGCGCGGGGATGGTCGTCGACGAGGCCGTCAAGACGCTCAACCTGTTCCTTGCACACAGGACCTTCTCGGAGCAGATGGGAGGATCGGCGCGGCGGGCCATCTTGTTCGAGGGACCTCCCGGGACGGGCAAGACCTACATGGCCAAGGCGATGGCGGCAGAGGGCGGAGTGCCGTTCCTGTTCGTCTCCTCGTCGGCGTTCCAGTCGATGTTCTACGGCCAGACGAACCGCAAGATCCGCTCCTACTTCAAGGCGTTGCGGAAGTACGCGAGGCGTGAAGGCGGCGCGATGGGTTTCATCGAGGAGATCGACGCGATCGGCGGCGCACGCGGCGGAATGGGTGCAGGACGCCACCACGACGGGGTCGCGGGAGTCGTGAACGAGCTGTTGATCCAGCTCCAGTCCTTCGACCAGCCTCCCGCCGGCACCCGGATCGCAGGTGCGCTCATCGAGTTCGTGAATCGCTGGCTCCCCGCCGGAAGCGAGCTGCGCAAGCCCGTGCCCCCAACGGCCAACATTCTCGTCATCGGGGCCACCAACCGCGCGGCGGACCTCGATCCTGCTCTCGTGCGACCGGGCCGTTTCGACCGCTCGATCTTCTTCGGACTTCCGAGCCGCAGTGGCAGACGCGAGCTCATCGACTACTACCTCGACAAGAAGGCCCACGAGATCGACCTCGACGATCCGGACCGCCGCGACACGCTCGCTGCGCTCACCGCGGGGTACTCGCCGGTGAAGATCGAGCACATCCTCGACGAGGCACTCGTCTGGGCCTTGAGACGCGGTGGCGAGCGCCTGTCGTGGGCCGACCTCCAGCAGGCGAAGATGACCGAGGAGATCGGGCTCGCCCAACCCGTCGAGTACACATTGGCGGAGAAGCGGACGATTGCGACCCACGAGTCGGGTCACGCCACCATCGCGTGGCTCGTCGGACGAGGCAGGAAGCTAGACGTGCTCTCGATCGTGAAGCGCAGGGAAGCCCTCGGTCTGCTCGCGCACTCCGAGGAGGAGGAGCGCTTCACCAAAACTCGCTCGGAGATCTACGCGCTGGTCCAGATCGCCTTCGGCGGAATGGTCGCAGAGGAGTTGACCTTCGGTGAGACGAGCTCGGGAGTCGCCTCGGACCTTCAGGCCGCGACCAACGCCGCGTGCCAAATGGTCGGGAGCCTCGGAATGGGTAGGACCCTCATCTCGGCTGCCGCTCTCGAGATGCCCGGTAATGCCAACATCGTCTCCAAAGTGCTCTCCACAGACGCGGGGCGCGACGAGGTGGAGGAGCTGTTGAGGCGGGCCAAGGCCGAGGTGAAGGACATGCTCGAAGGGAATCTCCAGGTGGTCGAGACCCTCCGCGACGCCCTGCTCGAGCGCGAGGAACTCGTTGGCTCGGAGATACTCGAAGTGATCGCGGGCGCCCCGAGACAGCCGGCGCCGGCCATTCCGAGACGGCGCGCCGAGGACTGGGCCTAGAAGTTCAGCGCGCTCGAGAGGAGTTGCAGCCCGGTCGCTGAGTGGATCACGCTCGGCGACTCTGCGTTGCGTCGAGCATCTGCTTGCTAGCGGGCCTTCGCGAGGAACGTCTCGGTTTCGACCACGACGCGGGTAATCTTCCCCGCCCCGACCAAGCCGGCCGAGTCGGTAGCCGAGACCGTGAACACGAGGCGTCTGCCTTCGACGCGCTCGAGGACCGCGTCGGCGTTCACCTTCGAGCCGACGCTCACCGGAGCGAGATGGTCGAACTGCACCCGCACTCCGACAGAGGTGTGGCCCTTCGGCAATTCCTCCGACACGGCCAGGCACGTCGCCTCCTCGCAGAGCGCGATCAGCCGTGGGCTGCTCAGAACCTCGACTTCCCCGGATCGCATGGCAAGCGCGGTGTCCTCGTCGCCCACCACCAACGAGACATTCCCGCTCAAGCCGGGTTCCAAGCTCACCCCGGTACGATACGAAATCTCGGGCTCCCCAGCGAGCCAGGGTGAAAGAGAGAATCCCCGTGACCGACACCTCCACTTCGGGCTCCGTTCTCGTCGAAGCCCCCGTCGTAGAGCGCGTTCTCGGCGCAGCGCTGTCCCGCGGGGCCGACTTCGCAGAAGTGTTCGCCGAGGACCGTCGCGGCACGGCGGCCACGCTCGACGACGGGCGGATCGAGGAGCTGTCCTCGGGGCGGGACCGAGGCGCGGGCGTGCGGGTCGTCGTCGGCGAGACGACGGGTTATGCCCACACCGCCGACCTCACGGAGGCGGGGTTGCTGGCCGCGGCCGAGGCGGCCGCCGCCGTGGCCCATCGCGGCGGCAGTGCGCAGACGGTGGCCCTCAGGCACTCTGAGGCACACCCGAATACCGAGGTCTCGGTCTACCCGGAGGACGTCCAGAAGGCGCGCAAGATAGAGCTGCTGAACAGGGCCGACGAGGCGGCGCGAGCATCGGGCTCTTCGATCTCCCAGGTCTCGGCTTCCTACGGCGACAGCCGCCGCCGGATCCTCGTCGCGAACAGCGAGGGTGTGCTCGCATCGGACGACCAGGTTCGCTCTCGCGTATCGGTGTCGTGCGTCGCGGTCGGTGACACAGGGATGCAGACCGGCTTCGAGTCGGCCGCGTTCACGGTGGGCTTCGAGATGTTCGATCTCGTCGACGTCGAAGAGATCGCCGCTACCGCTGCCCGGCGCGCGCTCACCAAGCTCTCGGCACGACCTGCTCCGAGCGGCGAGGTCCCTCTGGTTCTCGCCAGAGGAAGCGGTGGCATCCTCTTCCACGAGGCGTGCGGACACGGCCTCGAGGCGGATCACATCGAGAAGGACGCATCGGTCTTCGTCGGAAGGGTAGGTGAGGAGGTGGCGAGCCCACTCGTGACCCTCGTCGACGACGGCACGATGGGACCCGAGTGGGGGAGCTTCGCGATCGACGACGAGGGTCACGCGGCAAAGCGAAACGTCCTCATCGAGAAAGGGGTCCTGACCGACTACATGTGGGACTTCCTCAGAGCGCGTAAGACCGGAAGGGAATCCTCGGGAAACGGCAGGCGCCAGAGCTACCGGCATCTGCCCATGGTGAGGATGACGAACACGTTCCTCATGAACGGCGAGTCCGATCCTGGCGAGATCGTCTCCCAGACGCGTCACGGGGTCTACGTCGCGAAACTCGGAGGAGGGCAGGTGAACACCGCGACTGGCGATTTCGTGTTCGGCACTGTCCAGGCGTACCTGATCGAGGACGGGCGCATCACAGAGCCCCTTCGAGACGCCAACCTCATCGGCAACGGGCCGGAGGTGCTTCGCCGCATAGACGCCGTCGGGAACGACTTTCAGATGGGAGGCCCGGGCACCTGTGGCAAGGACGGACAGGGAGTGCCCGTCGGCACAGGCCAGCCAACTCTGAGGGTGACGGCCGTGACGATCGGTGGAACTGCAGGTGGTTGAGACTGCGCCGGCATCGCGAGTCCCCATTTCAAGCGGGCACGCGACCCACGGGACCCGGGCGAGCGGCGAGTTGCTCGAGATAGCCACTCGGGTAGCGGAACAAGCTCGTGATCACGAGCAGCTCGAGGTGTACGTCTCGCGGGGGGTGGAGGTCGACGTCCGCGTCTACGAGGGCGAGATCGAATCGCTTTCGTCCGCATCGTCTGCGGGAGTAGGCATAAGAGTGGTCACCGAGGGTCGCCAGGGCTTCGCGTACGCGGGCGCACTCGACGATGCGGTTGTGATCGAGACGCTCGCCGAGGCGCGCGACAACGCCACTTTCGCCACACCCGACGACGCCGTCGGACTCGCCGATCCCGACGGCGTAGCTCCAGCCGCCCTCGATCTGTGGGACGAGTCCGTCGTGAGGGTCCCGACTGCGACGAAAGTTGCGCTGGCTCTGGAGCTTGAACGCCGCGTCCGGGGAGCTGATCCGAGGGTCCGACAGGTCGCGTACTGCGACTACGGGGACATGGCGTTCGAGTCGGCGGTCGCGTCGTCGACGGGGATCTCAGCCTCAGCGCGCCGCACCCTGTGCAGCCTCTCCGCGATGGCGATCGCGGGCGAGGGCGCCGACAGCCAGACGGGCATGGGTTTCTGCGCGAGCCGCGGCACGGATGATCTCGATCCGGCGGACACCGCCACCGACGCTGTCGAAAGAGCGACCCGGATGCTGGGGGCCGCGAAGGCAAAGTCCGGTCGCGTGGTCGTAGTCCTCGATCCCCGGGTGACTTCGTCCCTTCTAGGGATCGTGTCCTCGGCTCTCTCCGGCGAGGCAGTCACCAAGGGCCGGTCGTTCTTCGCCGACAGAGTCGGAGAGCAGGTCGCAATCGGATCGCTCGAGCTGGTCGACGATCCCACGGACTCACGTGCATTCGGGGCATCGACGCACGACGCCGAGGGGCTGGCCTGCCGGCGGAACGTTCTCATCGAGGGTGGGATCCTGCGTGGCTTTGTCTTCGACACGATCGCGGCTCGGCGAGCGTCGACGGTGTCCACGGCGTCTGCTGTGCGCGGAGGGTACGCGTCGACACCCGTCGCAGGCTGCCGTGCGCTGTTGCTGAGTCCGGGGACGCTCGATGCCGGAGCGATCCTGTCAGCCGTCGGAGAGGGGCTCTACGTGCAGTCGATCAGCGGCGTGCACTCGGGCGTGAACCCTGTGAGCGGCGACTTCTCAGTGGGAGCAGAGGGTCTCGTGATTCGCGACGGTGTATTCGCCGAGCCCGTGCGAGAGGTCACGATCGCTTCGACGCTTCAGCGGATGCTGCAGTCGGTGTTGCACGTAGGCGCCGACGTCGAATGGCTTCCGGGGGTGGCGGCCGGTCAGACCTTGGCGATCGCCGACATGGCCCTGAGCGGCGAGTAATTCGAGCCGGACCGAGCTCTTTCCGAATCGGTCAGGATGCGGCAGCTGCCTTCGAGGACGAGCCCGAGCCCGGAGATCCTTCGCTCTTGGAGCCCGACGACTTGGGGGACCCTTCGGACGAACCGGAGGAGCTCTCTTTGGACCCCGCCGTGGACGACCCGTCCTTGGCCGACTCGCCGGACTTCGCCTCGGCCGGCTTCGTGTCGGCGGATTTGGACGAGGTCGAAGCCTTGCGGCTGTCGGTCTTGTAGAAGCCGCTGCCCTTGAACACGACGCCGATAGATCCGAACACCTTTCGCAGCGGGCCCTCGCAGGCCGGGCACTCCGTCAGAGGGTCGTCGCGGAAGGACTGCACGACCTCGAGATGCTCTCCACACGACGTGCAGGCATATTCGTAGGTGGGCATCCCGGTCCGCTCCTTCCCGCTCGGTTGAGCCAACGAATCGTTTGGCACTCCAAAAGGTCGACTGCCAGTTTACCTTCTGCGGCTTCTGGTGCGCCTCTCAGCTGCCCAGCGCTCCACTGGTTGTCGGTCGGTTGGGAGTCCGACATCTCCGACGGCGTAGACTTTCCGCAATGTCCGACCGGAGCCTGATGCGTTTGGACCCGCTGAGCGGCGCCCGCATGGCGGAGGTGACCCCAAAGGAACCGACGCACCGCCGAGCTCTGGCTCGGTGCCGGGTGATGATGGCTCCCGAGACCACCGCGAAGGTCGCCAGCAACGCGATAACCAAAGGTGACGTGCTGGGCGCGGCTCGGATCGCGGGGATCCAGGCGGCGAAGAGGACCCCTGACCTCATCCCGATGTGCCACCCTCTGTTGGTAGGGGCCGTGCACGTCAACTTCACGTTCGGCGACGACTTCGTCGAGGTCGAGGCACAGGTCGAGACCGTCGACCGGACAGGAGTCGAGATGGAGGCGCTCACGGCGTGTGTCGTGGCTGCGCTCACCATCTACGACATGTGCAAGTCGTCGGACAGGTCCATGAGTGTCGGCGATCTCGCCCTTTGGGAGAAGACCGGCGGCAGCTCGGGCGTCTGGCGCCGGCCGCTCGCCTAGGTCTCTCTTCGTCTGCTCGTCCGAGGCGGGGCGAGCTTCAATGTCCTGCGCTCAGCGGATGTGGAAGCGCCGGTGCTTCTTGCTGATGATCGTGAAGTCCTGCGAGACGACATTCGACTGATCGACCGGTTCCTCGTCCTGGGCCGGCTCGAGGGAAGCCGGTGCAGGAGAGGCGGCGAGGATCTCCGAGGCCAGATCTGTCGGCAGCGGGGGTGGCGGAAGGGGCGTCTCTAGTTCAAGTTCCCCATCGGGAGCCGTGAGCGGCGCGGACACGGTCTCAGGCTCGTAGCCGGTCGCGGCCTCACCGGTTAAGACTGGGGAGTCGAACGAGAGCGGAGGAAGTTCGGAGGCGACCTCGAACGGGCTCGCTTCTTTAGAGCTCTCGTCGAACTCCGAGCTCCCGGCCCACTCGGAGCTCCCGGCGAAGCTGTCGGCGAATTCGGCTTCCAGGGCTCCGCTCGTTGCTATCTCAGCCGGGATCGATCGCAATTGGACCGAAGGAGAGGGCTCTGCGGTCATCATCGGCGAATCGAACGAGAGCGGTGGAAGATCGAGGCCGACATCGACCGGGCTCGTCTGCTCGGACGCGTTGCCGATCCCCAGTCCTGAGACGCTCCGACTTTCGGCCTCAGCCTCGGGGATCGGAGGGGCTTCCACCGGAAGCGCGGACTCTGTTGTGAAAACCGGCGAGTCGAAGGACAGCGGCGGGATATCCGACGTCGATTCGCCGGCATCCGCAACGTCACCGGTGACTTTGGGTGACCCGAGCGGAGGGGTCGGCTCGCTCGTCTGGACGACTTCGGATGCAGTCGAGCCCTCGGGCGCGCCTGTTTCGCCTGCGCTGGGTGACGCAGGGGCTGGGACTGTCTCGGAGGTGCGAGCGGGAAGCGGGGGCGAGTCGAACGACAGGGGAGGTGGTGACACCTGCACGTAGGGAAGGGACGTCACGCCTGTGCTCGCCCCCGCGGGGCCCTCTGGTGTCTCGGATGCCCGCTGCAGCGGAGTCGGACGAGAGGATTCGGGAACGTCCGACCTCGGGGGCGGAGGCAAGCCGCTCGGAGGCGGCGGCAGCGGTTGCGACGGAGGGCGCGGGAGCTTCGGTGCCGGAGGCAGCGGGGCCGGAGGGCTCCAGCCGCCTCTTGCTGTCTCCGCTGTACCCTCACGTTCCTTCGTACCGAACTCCTCCCCAAGAAGAGCGTCGAGCGTGAGGGCTTCGGGGTCCATGATGCGGGCGGCGGCCTCGCCGAATTCGGCGGCTAGAAGAGCGTCGACGACTGCCGGTTCCATGTCGACGACCCGCTCAGGAGACAACACTCGGATCCCCGCCAATGCCCCACCGGGTTCCTCCGAAGTCAGAGCAGCGGGAGCGCCCAATGCAATCTTGGGCTCTTCGCCGGCGGGTGCGGTTTCCTCCGGTTCTCGGTCCGCCTCCGCAACTGCAACGACTTCCTCGGCCTCGGCAGCGGCCGGTTCCTCGGCCGTCTCGGGTTCAGACGTTTCCTGTTCGGCGTAAGTGGCGACGACGGACGATTCCTCGATCCACGGCTCTTCGACTTCGCCTGTTCCGGTGATCGACTCCTCGGGCGGCTCTTCCGGCCCCTCGACCTCCTGTGGCTCTTCTGGACTGGTGGGCGCTTCGGCTACGGCGGGAATCGGGGGCGCGGGCGGAACTTCGACTTCGGCTGCAGCGATTACGTCCGCCGGCTCGGGCTCCTCGACTGCTGCGGCTGCCTCGGGTTCCTCGATCTCGGGGACAACGGGAACTGGCACCGGAGCGATTGCGGCTGCGATGTCGCCCGCCACTTCCTCGAGGTGGTCGACCGCATGTGTGAGTCTCTGCCGACTCTCTTCGACCCTGCCGACCAGCTGCAGGACCTCGCCCCAGAGGTCGGCGGACGCGGAGGCCAGGGAACTGACGACGTCGGTGCTCGACGTCTGGTCCTCGTTCGGAACTTCGGTTGTCATGTCCGGTTCTCGCCCTCGGAATCGGTCGCGTCGGGGCCACCGGCTCGGGCGCCACTACGTATAAGCGCTGAGGGGGGGCCTCGTTGTGGACGGCTGCTTAGCGTACAGCCGGAACGAGGCGATCGGAATACTTGGTACATGCTCGACCAGGGGGAGAGCCGGGCCAGAGCATGGAGCCCGAGGATCGACGCGGTCGGGGGTGCCCAAGTCCCCGCAAGTCATCAGGCTCTGGCGGCGCTCCGCAACTCGTCGAGAGAGAGCTCGCCCGTCGCCTCGCCTCCGCACTGGGTGCAGTGGTCTACGTGTCTCCAGGAACGCAGGAGCCTCGTGCCATCCGGATTAAGCAGGACGACGAACGACTCCGACACAGGATCGATGTCAAGGCCGAAGTACGGACGCCACCCTGTTGAGGCCGGATGGCTGTCCAAGTCGAGTCCTTTCAACACCCGGCGAAAGCGCATGCGCTCTGTATCAAAGAGCCATGTGCTGTGGCAGGACTCGAGGACGAGGGGTTCCATGCGTCGAATATTTACCAGAAAACCTGAAGATGTACCTTAATATTGATTGCGATTCAGTGACGATCCATCAATTGTGGCCGATTAGCCACTCGTAGTGCCTGGTTTTCGACCGAATCCCAGCGGATGGACAACTGTCGAATATTCGACGGGGCCAGCCCTTTTTTGCAATCGCTGTACCGAAAACTCCCCGGTTTGTTTACTTCTTCCGCCCGAGTTTGATCTCGCGCTTGTACCAAGGAACTTGATCGCCTGATTTCTCCGGTTTCTTCTCGCGCTTTTGCTCGGGCTTCGCGACCTTTGGAACAGGTTTCATTTCTTCGCGACGCTGCGGCTCCACCGGCCGGCTCGGGGCCTGCGCGCTCATCTGCCCGCTCGGTGCAACGGCGGGCATCTTTTCGCGTCGCCACCGCTTCGGGCGCTCCACGGCGGGTGCAGTCTTCGGGACGGACCTTCTCGAGGTTGCAAGCTCTGCGACAACCGCTTCCAATCCGTCGGGATCGTCTGTCGGGACCGCGAACCGGTGAGACCGGCTGTCTGAGATCGCTTCCACGACGACGGCGGGGGTCCCGGCGGGAGTCTGCATCCGCTCTGCAGTACCGACGCTCCTGAGCTTCCCCCAGGCGAGCACAGCTCCCACGTCTCCGTCGGGCTTGAGAACCGTCAGGCCAAGCTGGTCCACCACCACCTTCAGCCCGGGGACCACGACCTCTCTACCTCCCTGAGTGGTGAGGAGGTAGACGTCGGAGAGGGTGAGCTCGAAGGAGTCGAAGGGGCCATCTGAGGCTTGTTTTTGTCGTGCCATCTCCGCAGACCTTGCCTCTTTATCTTCAGGTCCGTCAATGCCTTGCCGATGAGAACGGTGTTGGAGGGGTCCCACCAGGGACCGCGCCAGGTGTCGCACGTGGCAAGGAGGGCGACCCTTCCTCCCTTTGCCCAGCCCACGGGCAGGGGCAGAAGGGGTCGCGATCAGAGATCTAGGGGGCGATTGTGAACAGGGACGATCTGGACCGGCTACTCCATGGACTGGCCGAAGTCGATGGCTCGGACCTTCATCTGAAGGCCGGAGCACCACCTCGTTGGCGTGTCAACGGGGTCCTGAGCACCCTCGACCAGCCGGCGCTCAATGCGGATTACACGGAGCAGCTTGCCCGCGAGATCATGCCCCCCAAGATCTGGCAGATCTTCGAAGATAAGCAGGAGTCCGACTTCGCCTACTCGGTTCGGGGGCTCGGCCGGTTCCGCGTGAACGCCTTCCGCCAGCGAGGCTCGATCGCCCTGGCCTTCCGACTCGTACACACGAATGCGTCGACGGTTGCAGAGCTCGGACTTCCCGATGTCGTACGAAAGCTCGCGGAGGAGCAGCGTGGACTGATCCTCCTCACAGGTCCTACCGGCTCGGGGAAGACGACCACGCTCGCGGCCATGGTCAATCACATCAACCACACACGTGCGTGCCACATCATCACGATCGAGGACCCCATCGAGTACCTGCACCACGACGACCTCGCAGCCATCGAGCAGCGCGAGGTCGGCTTCGACACCGAGAGCTTCACCAGCGCGATGAGGGTCGTCCTGCGACAGGACCCCGACGTGATCCTGGTCGGCGAGATGCGCGACCCCGAAACCGTGTACACAGCGTTGACCGCCGCCGAGACCGGTCACCTCGTGTTGTCGACTCTCCACACGAGGACTGCGACCGAGACCGTGAACCGGATCGTCGACTTCTTCAGTCCTGACCAGCAGCAGCAGGTCCGGGTGAGCTTGGCCAGCGCGCTGGTCGGCACGATCTGCCAGCGGCTAATTCCCCGGGCGGACGGATCCGGGAGAGTGCCCGCCGCTGAGATCATGGTCGTGAACGGCCGTATCCAGCAGGCCGTCCTCGACCCCCTCAAAACCTCCGAGATCGACATGATCATCGCCGAGGGCGAGTACTACGGCATGCAGAGCTTCGACCAGTCCGTGGCCGGTCTCATGCGCGACGGGATCGTCGACCTGAAAGAAGCCATGGCGGCTGCGACGAATCCTCACGACCTCAAGATCCAGCTCGAGCGCATGGGCGTACTGGCGACTGGTCATGCCAGAGTTCCTGCCGGGGTGCGCTGACCGAAAGCCTGTCGGCGAGAAGGATAGTTCGGCCTTTTAGGTAGGAACCAACAGCAGGGCCACGACCACGAAGATCACACCCGTCGCGAGCTCTATCAGCGGGTACCGGATGGAGATCGGCTCGTGGCACTGGCGACATCGCGCGCGCAGGACGATCCAAGAGACAACCGGGATGTTGTCGTACCACTGAATTGGCGCTCCGCACGACGGGCACGCCGAGCCTGGACGAAGCAGCGACATCCGTCGCGGCAGTCGGTAGACGACGACGTTGAAGAAGGAGCCGATGGCGAGTCCTAGCAAGCCCGCGATCGCGGAGATCGTGTCGGCACCGGCGGTCGTGACAGCTGTCACGAACTGCGTCCTATCGCCCGCTCGGTGGAGAGGCGAGCACTCTGAGAGGCGAGCATCACAAGAGAACCACTATCAGCGTTCAAGACTACTAAGCGGTTTCCGAATCCCTTCCGCTGAGCCGGTCGAAAGCAGCTCATGTGTTCCCGATCCCGCGCGGCGCGAATCACCGCTTTGGGCTGGGAAAATGCGCCGCTCTTGCCCGCTTGCATCGGGCCGGGAGGGTAGCATCTGATTGTCGGCACTCGGGCGGCGCTTGCCGGCAGGAATCTCTTGTGGTCTCGGAGTTCAATATGGCGTCGCTACCTGCCGATGAACATGACATGGGTCCAACCGAGCCCGCCGGGCTCGCCGCGAGAGAAGCTGCACCAGAATACGTCGACCTCGAGCAGTATCCGCTCGATCTGGCGGCTGCCGCGCTCCTCCCGGAGTCCGTCGCTCGCCGCTATCACGTAGTGCCCCTTGGCCGTCGGTTCGGCGCGCCGGTCATCGCGATCTCGAACCCGGACGACATCGTGGCTCTCGACAACCTCCGGGCCATGATCGGGCGGGAGTTCGTACCTGTAGTGGCGAGCCGCGATCAGGTCGAGATCTATCTCTCGCGCCTCTACCCCGAAGCACCGTTCGAGCGCGAACCGGGCATTCCGGGCATCAGCGCCGGGATCAAGAACAACCTTGTGTCCGAACCGTCTTCGAACGGGAACACCGAGGCTAGCGCGGCCCACGCAGAGCCCGAAGCTCCGTCTGGTGCACCCAAGCACCTGCGGAAGACGGATAGCGAGGACCTTGTCGCATCCACCGAGCTTCCGAAATTCGCTCCCTCCGTCAGAGAGCCAGGGGAGCTTCCCGAGCACGTCGCTGAGGCTGCTGATCTGGTCGAGGAAGCCGTAGGCGAATTCGAGCAGTCGGTAGGGGCCTTGGGTGTGGTTCCGGACGAGCCAGGATCAGAAGAGGCCTTCCCGGGATTGGCCAAAGAAGAGCTCGATGGCTTCCCGCCTCTGGCGAGAGTCCTCGTGGAAGGTGGCCGAGTAACGCCCGAGGCGATGCTAGAGGTGGTCGCCGAGCACGACCGCACCGGCCAGGCAGTGGCTCGGGTGTTGACCGCCCGGAACCTGGTGACCGAAGCCGATCTCATGTGGGGAATGGCCCAGGAGATGGGCCTCGACTTCGTCGACCTGGACATATACGGCGTCGACTTCGGGGCGGCGATGCGCCTTCCCGAGACCACCTCGCGCCACCATCACCTCCTCGTCATCGGCGAGCACGACGGCCTTCCTGTCGTGGCGGCTTCCAACCCCACCGACGTCTTTGCCATGGACGACGTGAGGACGATCCTCGGGCGCAACTTCGTCACCATGGTCGCCACTCGCTCGCAGATCGGCTCGTTCATCGATCGCGCATATCACCAAGGGAGCAACGTAAGCGAGGTCGCGTCGAGCGCTGCTGCTTCGACCGAGAACACGGCGCGTCTCGACGAGGAGCTGAGCAACATCCAGGCGGTCGTGGACGACGCACCGATCGTCCGGTACGTGAACCTTTTGATCCTGCAGGCTCTGAACGAGCGCGCTTCGGACATCCATGTCGAGCCGACCGCCGACAACCTCCGGATCCGGTACCGGATCGACGGGGTGCTCCACGACATGTCGACAGCTCCGAAGTCGATCGCCGGAGGGGTCACGACCCGGCTCAAGGTCATGGCGGACATAAACATCGCCGAGCACCGGCTGCCCCAAGACGGCCGAATCTCGCTAACGGTCGGTAACCGCCCGATAGACCTGCGGATGTCGACTCTGCCGACGATCCACGGCGAAAAGGTCGTGATGCGGATCATCGACAAGTCCAACATCGTCCTCGGCTTCGAGGACCTGGGCTTCGACGCAGAACTCCTCGAGCGCTACCGGTCGGTGTTCACCAAGCCCTACGGCACGATCCTTGTGACAGGACCCA
>DAIQQK010000080.1:0-15325 GCA_036786835.1 Acidimicrobiales bacterium
TCGCGGCGCTCCCTCGATCACAATTCGCTCTTGACAATCCATAGGAGCATCGTTCTGGGCTACCTGCGGGAGAGGAAGCCGCTGCGCGTTATGGGGCGCGCGTTCGGTACGACAAACCGGTCAACTGACGGCACGCGTACCCGTTATCTTGGCTGCAAAGTCGTCGAGCTCCACTGGCGAGAGCGAGCGAGAACAATCGTTATACGCGTGCCCACCGGATCTCGATCGAATTCGACCGACGCTTCTACGCCATCAGGTCGAATGGATCGACTGGGCCATCGAGAAGTCGAAGCCGTGCTGCTCGCACCGGGCGGTCTGATCCCCGGTGACGCCGCACCTACGGCCGAGAGCTTGAGCCGGCTCTCCCCAACTTAGACGGCCACCAATTCCAGCGGCCCAGCAAGACGACGGTCGAAGGCACGAGCAGTGTCCGAACGATGAACGTGTCCAACAGCACGCCCAAAGCCAGGCCGGTGGCGATCTGTCGAACTTGCCCGCTGGTTCCCACCGCGAGCACCCCGAACGTCCCTGCCAATACGAGCCCGGCAGAAGTCACGGTGGTACCAGTCATACCCATCGCGACCGACACCGCTCGGCGAAGAGGTAGACGAACTGCTTCCTCTCGAATGCGGCTCATCACGAGGATGTTGTAGTCCTCTCCCAGGGCCATGATGAAGACGAACATGAAAAAGGGCAGGGTGAAGTTGACGCCCAGCTCGTGTCCGACAGCCACGAAGATGACGACGGCGAGCCCCAAGGACGCCATGTAGGAGAGCGCGACGCTTAGGACGAGGTACACGGGAGCTACCAAGCTGCGTAGAACCACCGCAAGGATGAGGGCGAGGACAATCAGGACGACAGGTGCGATATGCACGACGTCTCGCCCCGAGAGCGAGGCAACGTCAGCTGCCCCCGCGGCCTGCCCCGCCACTCCACTCTGAGAAGCCCCGAGGACCCGGCCGACCCCGGCGACCGAGGCGCGGATGCTCGGGATGGCCTGTAGCGCCGCCGTGGTACCTGGGGACCCGGCCTTGAGCGACGTCTTGTAGAGAATCGTTCGTCCGTCGGCGGTGATGAAACCGGCGCTCGACCTGTAGGCGTTGTACAGGAAGACGTCGCGAGTCGCTCCAGGCGGTTCTGCCACGGGCAGAAGCTGGGGAGGACCCAGAGAACGGTAGAGGCGTTCGAGGGTCGAGATACGAAGGTGCACCCCGCTTGCATCGAGCGCGTCGTCGACGGAGGAGAACTGACCGGTGGATTCGAGTGCCTCTTGTCCGACCGACAGCATTGCCGGCTCCTCCCAGATCGACTTTCGAAGTCGAAAGACGACGTCGGTGACCCCCAGAGCCGATTGTCCGAAGTGCCGCTGCAGAGCTACCAGGCCCTGGGCTGAGTCCGATCCGGGGATCGCTGCTCCCGGATTGAAACCGGAGGGTGCATAACCGGCCAAGCCGCAGGCAAGCGCACCGAACAGAAACGTTCCGCTCAGCACCGCTACCACTGGCCGCTCACAAACGCGCGCCGCGATTGCACCCCATCTACCCGGCCGCAGCTGGCCCGGCCGGGGATGCGCCGGCCAGAAGACGGAACGCCCGAGGATCGCGAGCAACGCTGGGAAGAACGTCAACTCGACGAGGAGGACGATAGCGATCCCGATCGCGAGACCCGGTCCCACTCCTCGGTACAGCCCGAACGATGCCAACAGCAAGGTGAGGAGCGCCGCGATGACGGTCGCCGCCGAAAACGTAACCGACTCGCCTACACGATCGACCGCCGAAACGATCGCGCCTCGAGGCTCGAGGCCTCGTTGGAGGTTCTCTCTATAGCGGAAGATCAGAAAGAGCCCATAGTCCGTCCCGGCCCCTAGGACGAGCGCGGTGAGCAAGAGCTCCAGCAGCGACGAGATCTGGACACCGATCTTGGTCGACTCCGCTATCACCGGACCGGCCACGGCGAGGGCGAGTCCTGCTGGGGCGAGCGTGATGAGCGGAGCGAGGGTGGAGCGGAACGCGACCAGCAGCAACAGCAGGATGAACACCACCGTGAGCAGCTCTATGTGCAGCGCCGTGCGGCTCCCGGCCTGCTGTTGGTCCACCAGCTCTGGCAGCGATCCCGACAAGAAGACCTGAAGTCCGGGAGGAGAGAGCTGCGCGGCGAGAGTGCGGATCGCATGCACCGCAGCGGCGGCTCTGGCACCGCCTCCTCCAGTCGAGGAGGCGAACTGGATGGTGACGGTACGGGCTTCACCGTCTGCGGATACCGGTCCATCGGAGGTCCCGACGACCGAGTCCACGTTCCTCACCGCTCTTTCGATGCGATCGACAGCGGCCTGGTCCGCCGCGGTCAAAGGCTGCCGGTAGGACGTGGCGACGAGCACTCCGCTCGCTTGGGCGAGCCCGAGGAGCGGGGCTGCGAGCGTTTGTGCTCGGACGCTGGGAGCGCTCGCCGGCAGGAACGCGGTGTTGTTGTTGTTGGCGACGCTGCCAACGGTGGGTAGCAGGAGCGACAGAGTCGGGGCGATCACGACCCATAGCGAGACCACCGCCCACCGATGCCGCACCGAAAAGCGGCCGATGGATGAGAACAAGCCGGGAAGAGGTGGACCGCTCAAGAAGCGATCGACAAAGGCAACCGAACCGTGAAGCAGCACCCTTGGGCTTCGTTCTCGACCCAGATGCTTCCCCCGTGGGCTTGGACGAGTCCTTGTGCGATCGCGAGTCCGAGCCCTGCACTGGTACCCGACGACGGGCTGCGAGCCGTGTCCCCCCGATACCCAGCGTCGAAGACCCTGCCCAGATCGCGCTCGGAGATTCCCCCACAGCCATCACGCACCGACAGCACCGCTTCGAGTGAGTTGGCCCGGGCGTCGACAGACACTCGACCGCCTTCGGGTGTGTGCCGAAGCGCATTGTCCAAGAGGTTGCGCATGACCCGGAGGAACTCGGTGGTGGCGACCCTCACTCGAAGCCCGTCTTGAGTGACCTCTCCACTCAGGAGGACCCCTTTGGCCTCTGCCACCGGGGTTGCGAGTGACAGCGCGTCGGAAACGAGGTCGGAGAGTGATACGGCCTCCACACGAAGGTTCATGAGACCGGCGTGAATACGGCTCAGTCGGAACAGGTCATCGACCATGCCACTGAGCCTCTCGACCTCGGAGTGGATCGTCCGCAGGTACTTCCTGACCGTCACCGGATCGCTGGCCACCCCGTCCTCGAGGGCTTCTGACACGGCCCGGATGCCCGCGAGCGGGGTTCGTAGGTCATGCGATATCCACGCCACGAGCTCCCGACGCGACGATTCCAAAGAACGCTCGCGCAAGATCGACTCGTGCAGCTGTTCGGCCACATCCTGTAGCTGAGCGGCCAAGCCCGAGAGCTCTCGGGTGGGCATGGTTTCCGCGACAACTGCCCGGCTCGGACGTTGGCCGATCGACGCCGCCAGCCCGGTGACGGCAGTCACCGCTCGGTGGAAGCTGCTCGCCATCGCTATCGCCGTCAGTGCTCCCACGGTTCCTACGGCGATGAGGATCACGAGCATCGCCTTTGCGTCCGCCGAGGAGAGGAACATCCGCCAGCTCGCGATGACCACACCGGCGGCCACACCCAGGACGATCGTGATCACCGCTACCCAGAGGTGGACCGCCAGAGAGCGCCGACGCAGCTTCGCCATCAACAGGGCTCCGACCAACGACAACGCAAGCGAGGCTCCTGCCGCGAGCGCCACGATCTCGGTCGCGGACTTGGGGCTATCTCCTATGGCGAGCGCGAGCCCCCAAGCCGCCGCCAGCCCGATAGCGCCCACCACCAGGTAGCGCGTCACGATTCGAACCTGTAGCCGACGCCCCACACCGTCACTATTCGAACCGGGTGGGAAGGGTCGGGCTCGATCTTCTCCCGCAGCCGGCGGATGTGGACCGTGATCGTCGACGTGTCGCCGTAGGCCCAACCCCACACTTCTTCCATCAGCTCCTCGCGCCGGAACGCCACTCGGGGGTTGCGCAGCAAGAAGATGAGCAAGTCCAGCTCCCGTGCGGTGAGCACGAGGGCTCCCCCGTCGAGTTGGGCTTCTCTCGCCCCGACGTCGACTTCCAGCGAACCCGCTTGGAGCACTGGTCCGCCACCGAGCAGCGGTCCGGCCGGAGTGCGCGTTCGCTTCAGGACCGCCTTCACCCTGGCGGTCACCTCCCGCGGCGAGAACGGCTTCGTGACGTAGTCGTCGGCACCGAGGTCGAGCCCGGTGAGCTTGTCCTCCTCTTCCCCCAGGGCGGACAGCATCACGACTGGGACAGGCCCGAGCATGCGCAGCTGGCGGAACACCTCGAGCCCCGCCATTCCGGGAAGCATCAGATCCAGCACGACCAGATCCGGAAGACGAGAACGAGCTGCTTCGACTGCGGAGGGGCCATCACCTGCTCCGGTCACGCAGAAGCCCTCCAAGCTCAGGTATCTCGTCATGACGTCGACGACCATTGGATCGTCGTCCACCACGAGGACGTGCGACCCGCTCACCCGGCCGATGGTAACGGGGACCCCCCACGCCGTGGAGTCGCCTTCGAAGAGTTTCGCAAATGGTAAGGATTTGAGGGTCTTCTTGGAGGTCATAGGCGCGTACGGTCGGCACCGTGGGTCTTGCGCCACGAACCTTGCGCCTCTCAGAACGAGAGCTGATCAAGAGAAGCCGACCTCCCGCTCACCCGGCCAGGCCCGTCTCCGGTCTCGGCTTCACACGGGCATCCGGCATCGAGAGTTGGTTCGCGGCGATGGGGCCGCCGGCGCGCTTTGACCTGGCGAGAAGCGGAGCCCCAGCGCGATCTGTCGCCGAGCTGCTGGAGATAGCTGCTCCGCAAGATGTCGAGGAGTACCTCGGCATGTCGCTCGACTACGGCGCCGGTGTCGGATCCGAGCGCCTGCGCAACGCGATCGCTACCACGGTCGGCTGCGGGGCGTCCGAAGTAGTGGTCACCCACGGGGCGGTGGAAGCCCTCCTGCTCGCATGCTCGGCTGTCGTCGGTGATCGAAGGGACTTCGCAGTAGCCAGTCCCGCATACGAAGGCCTGTTGCGGGCTGTCGAGGCGGCCGGCGGCATCGCTCATCGCGTGCGAGTGTGGAAGGCCGGCTCAGCGCACTTGGATGTCTCGGCATTGGCCGATCTGGAGCTCGGTCGGTACGCGGCAATCGTCCTCAATAGTCCGCACAACCCGACAGGCCTGCAGGTCGAGCGATCGGACCTCGAAGCTCTGGCCGAGCACTGTGCCCACAGTGGGACTGCACTCATAGTTGACCAGGTCTCTCTCGGCACTCTGGATCCTGAAACGGCGGACTGGACTGCTCTTGGGATTCAGGGCTGTCGGGTCTTGGTGGTCGGTGACGTGAGCAAGGCTTACGGCCTCGGGGGCCTGCGGGTCGGTTGGTGCGCCAGCAAGGAGGCGACCTGGCTGTCGCGGATAGCCGATCTCCGCCATCTCACGACGATCTCAAGCTCGCGTCCGGCGCAGCTCCTCGCCGCAATCGCTCTCGAGAACCGCGACCGCCTGTCGATCTCGAATCTTGCCCGTTCGAACTTGCGGCGCCTCGATCGCTGCATGACGTCGGTCAGCGGAGCGACGTTGGTGAGGCCCGCAGACGGTCTAGTGGCCTTCTGCGGCCTTCCGCTTCGTAGGCCCTCGATCTCCTTTGCAGAGATGCTTCGCACGCGCAGCGAGGTCTCTGTAACCCCCGGAGCCTTCTTCGGTCACGACGACCACCTGCGCATCGGCCTCGGTGTGGACGAGGACGCATTCGCAGCAGGGCTCCGTCGGCTCGCCGATGCGCTGGAGGATGAGCTGCCCGAGTCCGGATCGCGGGAGTCCCAGTTGCCGGCAGCGGAGGCGACGGGGGGAGTCGGGAATTGAACCGGGAATCGAGCGAGGCAGGTCTTCGTCCTCGGCAGAGCCAGGTGCTCGACAGGCTGCGATCGGCCATCGTCACTCCCCGCGGTCCGTTTCGTCGCAAGACCTGGCGAAGCCCGATAAGAGGGCCATGGCTCACCTCCGTGTTCGGTTCCGCCCTGCTCATAGGGATCCCGGTCATGTTCATCACCGGACTCGTTTCCTACGCTGCGTACGATCCTCACCTAGCCGGAAACGACACAACCCCGACGAAAGGTGTCCTCGGCTTCTACCTCTTCAACTGGATCACGAGTCCGTCGTGGATCTACCGCGTGAGCCAGGGGATACACGTGACGCTTGGTCTCGCCCTCGTCCCGATCCTTCTCGCCAAGTTGTGGTCGGTCATACCGAAGCTCTTCGAGTGGCCGAGCCTAAAGTCGGTTGCCCACGGTCTCGAGAGGTTGAGCCTGGTCCTCCTGGTCGGTGGCGCCGTGTTCGAGTTCGCCACCGGTATCGCCGACGTCGAGTACTACTACCCGTGGAAGTTCTCCTTCTACGACGCGCACCTCTACGGCGCGTGGGCGTTTATCACAGGATTCGTCGTCCACGTCTGTCTGAAGCTCCCGAGGATGTGGAGGGCGCTTCGCCGCCGCAGCCTGCGCGCCGAGCTCTCCACGCCCCTGGCGGACACACAGGTGGAGGAGGACGATGGGAGCGGCCTGGTCGCTTCTAACCCGGGTCCGCCGAGCATCTCACGCCGCGGCGTACTCGCCATGGTCGCTGGCTCTTCGCTTACCGTCTTCGCACTTACTGCAGGCGAGACTGTCCGCTTCCTTCGCCCGCTCGCTCTGCTGTCGCCTCGAGCACGTAGCAAGCCGACGGGTAGAGATGGAATGGCCAATGACTTCGAGATCAACAAGACGGCACTCGCCGCCGCCATTGACCCAGCTTCCACGAGTTCCAGCTGGAGGCTTCAGCTCCACGGGCGGCGCTCGCTGGCGCTGTCTCGCGAACAGCTCATGGCTATGCCGCAGAGAACCGTGGAGCTTCCCATCGCGTGCGTCGAGGGCTGGTCGACCGTGCAGAGATGGACCGGCGTGAGACTTTCGGACCTCGCCCGTCTGGCAGGCGTGCAGGAGGCGGTCAATGTGTTGGTCGAGTCCCTGGAGAAACCGGGGGAACCCTTTAGGTCCGCGACCCTGGCGGCGAATCAGATGGCCGACCCTTCTTCGCTTCTCGCCCTATGCGTGAACGACGCCGACCTCTCGCTGGATCACGGCTTTCCGGCACGTGTCGTAGTTCCAGGCGCGCCGGGAGTGCACTGCACTAAGTGGGTAAGTCAGATGACGTTCTTCGCATGACACGTTTCACCCGGCTCTACGGTTCATCTCCCGCACACGCCCTCGGCATGCTCGCGTCCTTCGCGTTCGTGGCCTACATCGCCTCCAGAGTGATCGAGGTCTCTCACCCGGGATGGATCGCACTGTGGGTCATAGGTGCTGTCCTTGCTCACGATATGGTCCTCTTTCCTTTGTACAGCGCTTTGGACCGGCTCGTGTCCGGCTTGCGACGCCGCCCCACCTCGAAGTCGCCCGCGCTCCGCTGGCAGAACCACCTGCGCGTTCCGGCGGTCCTCTCGGGAGTCCTCCTGCTCGTGTCCTTCCCGCTGGTCTTCCGGCTTTCCGATCACGCCTACGCGGCGGCAACGGGCCTCCACACCTCGGTGTACCTCGGACGATGGCTCTTGGTGAGCGCATGCATCTTCGCGGCCTCCGGGCTCGTCTACGTGGTTCGCCTGGTGCTCCTCAGAAAAGGGAAAGGCGTCCGCGTCGACGTCACGGGTTCAGGAGGCGGCCGATAGTGCCTGCCGCAGCTGTAAGCGAGCTCCTGCCCCAGTTAGACGTGGAGGGGCGTGTCATTAGACGTAGGTGGTACGCGCTCACGCAGAGCGCGCAGGTACTTCTCGCCTCGGCGATCGCCCTTCTCGCCGCCCTCCCAATAGGGCGCTACCTGTGGATCGTGGTGCACCGCATTACCTATCCGTTCGAGCTTGAGTGGATGGAGGGAGGCTCGGTCGAGGTCGTCAGGCGCGTCGTTCAGGGACACAACATCTACGGACCGCCTTCGATGCGGTTCACCCCGTGGCCGTATCCGCCTCTGTACTTCTGGGTCTCAGCGGCCGTCTCGAAGGTCGTAGGGGTGGGGTTCTTCGCCCTGCGCCTCGTGTCGTTCGGCGCGTCGCTCTTCGTGCTGTGGCTCCTGTACCGGATCGTTTCCAGGGAGACCGGTGACCGGATCGCCGGGCTTGTGGCCGCCGGAATCTTCGCGGCCACCTTCCGGCTTGCAGGAGCATGGGCCGACATCGGCAGGGTCGACTCTCTGTTCCTCGCCTTCGCGCTGGGCGCGTTGCTGGTCGCTCGTCGGGCCGAATCTCCGCGACAGGGCGCAGTCGCAGGCCTGCTGTTCTTCTGCTCGTTCTTCACGAAGCAGGACGGCCTTCTCATCGCCTTGCCCGTCGTTGCTTGGATGATCGTGGCTCGACGCAAGGTAGGCGTCGCCGCTCTCGGAGTCCTCGGAGGACTCGTGATGCTCTCGACGGTGATTCTCGACGCCTTCTCGCACGGTTGGTACCAGTACTACGTCTTCGACGAGCTCTCCTCGCAAGGCATCAACCCGGTGAACTGGGTGGCCTTCTGGCGCTATGACATCTTCCATCCGCTGGCCCCCGTGTTGTGGCTCACCTCGGCGGGCGTGGTCGCTCTCGTCGTGGCCAGGAAGCTGTCGGCTGATTGGCGTGCGTGGGGGTTCTGGGCGGCGGCCGCCATCGGTCTCGTGGGTACGGCGTGGATCGGGCGGCTTCACCTCGGGGGTTACAGCAACGTCTTGATGCCCGCCTACGCGGCTCTCGCTCTGGGAGCCGGGCTGGTGATAGGGCTGCTCCGCCGCCATCCTCAGGTCCTCTTTCGGATCGCGGCATCGGCAGCGGTGGTCGGCCTCGTGTGGATCCAGACCGACCGCATCGCATTTCCCGTCGACCGCCAGATTCCGACCGCTGCCGACAGGCGCGCGGGTGAGTCGTTCCTCGCCCTGGTCCGACGTCTTCCGGGTCAGGTCATCGTGTTCGACCATCCCTATTACTCGACGCTGGCAGGAAAGGGTTCCTTTGCCGACGAAGAGGCCGTAGGGGACATCGAGCGCTCGCATCCGAGCCGCGCTCGCGACCTTCTGATCACAGACATGCACCAGGCCCTGTTGCGTCGTGGAGTGGGCGCGCTGATCCTCGACAACAGCGACGAGGAGCGCAATCTCGAAGCAGAGCTTCGATCCCAGTACCGGCTTCTGCCCATGCCCGCGGTGGAGGCTCGGGCGTTCTTTCCGGTGACCGATCTCCCGTGGCGCCCGACGCTCGTCTTCGTCCGCATCGGAGACCCGCGTTGAGAGAGGTGGAAGTGATCCTTCCCGTTCTGAACGAGGCCGAAGCCTTGGCCTGGGTGCTCGATCGCATGCCCCCTGGCTACGAGCCATTGGTGGTCGACAACGGCTCGACGGATGCCTCGGCCGACATCGCCCGAAGCTTTGGAGCGCGCGTCGTGAGCGAGCCACGACGGGGATTCGGCTCGGCCTGCTTCGCCGGGCTGTGCGCCGCCCAGTCCGATCTCGTCGCGTTCATGGACGCAGATGCGAGTCTCGATCCGAACGAGTTGCCCTCTGTGACCGCGCCCGTGGTAGCCGGCGAGGCGGACCTGGTCCTCGGCGCGCGCAAGGCCGAGCCGGGGGCCTGGCCGCTCACCGCGCGACTCGCCAACCGTGCCCTGTGTTGGGAGTTGCGACGGCGAGGCGCGCCACGACTCGCGGACATGGGGCCCATGCGCGCGTGCAGGCGGCCGGACCTCCTCGAGCTGGACCTCTTGGACCGCCGCTTCGGTTGGCCGCTCGAGATGGTGCTCAAGGCGGTGTCGCGCGGATGGCGGGTGGCCGAGGTCGGCGTCGCCTACCGGCGCAGGGTCGGGAAGTCGAAGGTGACGGGGACCGTGAAGGGAACCATGAGGGCTGTCCGGGACATGGAACGCGTGTTGCGATGATCGTCCGGCACGTAATGGTGATGGCGAAGTCCCCTGTGCCCGGCCGGGTGAAGACGCGGATGTGTCCGCCTCTGACTGAGATCGAAGCCGCAGAACTCGCAGAGGCGGCGCTGGCGGACACCCTCGACGCCGTGGCCCGATGCGGAGCAGAGCGCCGTCTCGTGGCACTCGAAGGTGAGCCCGGGCCGTGGCTCCCGCCCGGGTTCGAGGTCTTCGCGCAAAGGGGCCGAGGCCTCGACGAACGTCTGGCGGCAGCCTGGGAGCACGCGGGCGGTCCCGGGCTCCAGATAGGCATGGACACGCCTCAGATCACGGGCGAGCTGCTCGACAGTTGCCTCGAGAGGCTGGACTCGCCTCGGGCGACTGCGCTTCTGGGTCCTGCATGCGACGGCGGGTGGTGGAGTATCGGGCTCGATAAGCCCGACCCAAACGTCTTCATCGGAGTTCCTATGAGCACTGCGTCGACCGGGCGCGAGCAACAGCGTCGGCTGGTCGAGCTCGGTCACGATCCGGTGATCCTGCCCACGCTTCGCGACGTCGACTACGTCGAGGACGCGGTCCTCGTAGCCGATCTCGTTCCCTCGTCGCGCTTTTCACGGGCTCCGCGTCCGCTTCAGTCCCCCGTCGGCGGGATGCGATGAGAGTTCTCGTCACCGGGGGGGCGGGCTTCGTCGGCTCTGCGGTAGTCGACCAGCTGGTCGAGTCAAGGCACGAGGTCCGCGTGCTGGACAACCTGTCGCCGGCGGCGCACAGCGTCAGGCCCGACTACCTGAATTCCGGCGCCGAATACCTTTGGGCGGATCTTGCAGACCTCGACGCGGTAAGCAAGGCGGTCGCCGGGGTGGACGCCGTATGCCACCAGGCCTCGCGAGTCGGTCTCGGTGTCGACTTTGACGACGTGAGCACATATGTGAAAGACAACGACGGAGGGACCGCAGTGCTGCTGCGGGCGCTGTATCGCCAGGGCTGGCAGGGACGATTTGTGCTCGCGTCGAGCATGGTGGTCTACGGCGAGGGTGCCTATGTGTGTGCCGAACACGGTCGGGTAGGGCCTGCACAGCGCCATCCTGCGGACATGGAGGAAGGCAGATTCGAGCCGCCATGTCCGAAATGCGGAGCCGGACTCACCCCGTCGGAGATCGACGAGGAGGATCCGCTAGATCCGCGAAACGTCTATGCGGCGACCAAGGTCCACCAGGAGCACCTGTGCGAGGCCTTCGCCCGGGAGACCGGGGCTTCGCTTTGCTCCCTGCGATACCACAACGTTTTCGGGCCGAGGATGCCGAGGGACACGCCGTATGCGGGCGTGGCCAGCATCTTCCGGAGTGCCTTCGCTTCGGGCCGAGCCCCCCAGGTGTTCGAGGACGGGGGACAGCGACGCGACTTCATCCACGTGGCCGACGTTGCGCGGGCCAACGTCTGTGCCCTCGAGGCCGACCCCGCGATCACCGGGCCCTTCAACATCGCGAGCGGTGAAGTCCACACGGTCGGCGACTTGGCGAATGCTTTGCGATGGGGGTTCGGAGAGGGCTCTCCGCGTCCGGTTATTGCGGGAAGCTACCGGGTGGGCGACGTCCGCCACGTCACCGCGTCACCGTCGCGAGCCCGCCGGATCCTCGGTTTCCAGGCGATCATTCCGTTCGACGAAGGAGTTCGCGAGTTCGCCACAGCACCGTTGAGGGGAGGCGTCGCCTGTCCGCCGCGTTGATCCGCGACTTGCGCCGGCTCCGAACCGGGTTGGGCGTGTCTCTCGTGGTCACCTTGGCGTCTGCTTGTGGCCCGCCGGGTACGTCGGGATCGGGGTCCCGGATGACTCCTGCGGCAGAGCCCGCCGTGTCGCCCGCTCTCGGTGCCGCTCCTGCGGGCGTCGTTGTGCCGGCGGCACCCGGCGCCGAGGGGATCGCGTTCGATCCCGGGACCTCCACCATTGCGGTCGGGGTGTCCTCGGGCGTCGTCTTGTTCGACGAGACAGGGCGTCTCACCCACAGCGTTCCCCTCCCGGCGGGACCACGCCACATAGCGCTCCAGGCCCCCGGTGGACCCTTCCTCGTGCCGGCTCAAGGCGCGAACGAGATCGCGTTCGTCGACCCCCCCTCGGGACAGGTTCGTGCCCTGGTGCGGACCGGACTATGGCCCCATGACGTGGTCGCCGCAGCGGGGCGCGTCTTCGTGGGGAACGAGCTGGGGAACACCCTGACAGTGATCGACGGCACCCGGGTCGTCGCCACGAGACCGGTGGTCACCCAGCCGGGCGGTCTCGCATACGTCGTCGGCGGGCGAATCGCCGTCGTGGGTGTGAAGGCCCGGCGCCTGGAGCTCATCGACACGACCTCGCTTCGGAGCGTTGCGGTCGTACCGGCCGAGAGCGGACCTTCCCATGTTGTCTCTTTCGAACACTCTCTGTACGTCGCGGACACAGGTGGAGGATCTCTCCTTGTCTATGCGACTCGTCCACGGCTACGTCAGGTGGAGCGGATATCTCTCCGCGGAAGTCCCCTGGGAATGGTGGTGGACCCAGTTCATCGACGGCTCTGGGTCACGCTCACCGCCTACAACCAGCTCGCCGAGTTCGACTTGTCGGGCCCAGTGCCACGCCGGGTCGCGACGTTCGCGACGGTCCGCCAGCCCAACTCGGTGACGGTCGACCCGAGCTCAGGCGAGGTCTTCGTCGCGGGGGAGGCCGCAGGTGTCCTCCAGCTCCTGGAGGTTCCCTGACCAGCTTGACCACAGTCGAATGTCCCGATCGCTTCGACGAAAGGAGCCCCAACGAAGACGACGGACACGACCGGCGATCAGAGATAGTGCGGACGAGGATACCGATTAGTCACAGCTGCTAAACAAATCCGCACGAACTAGCTGTCCCTGCCGCAATGAGATGTTGACTGGGACAACGTATGACTGGTCGGTGGTCACTGTGTACTGGCCCGGTGAGAGCACGAATCGATAGGTGAAACTCCCCAACCTGGTTTGTTGGGCGACAATCCGATGACCTCGGTAAACAATGACCCTTACCTGGTGAGCGGGCTGGCCCGGGGGTCCTGAGCATTGAACGGCCAGCCCAGTGATAACCCCGTGCCGCTGCGCCGCAACGTGTGTAGCGCTTGTGCCTCCACACCCCGCCAGAGCAGCTGCCACGGGCAGTAACATGATCGCCAACCATCGTCGGGCCTTCGGCTTCAGCACACCCCCATTTTTCTTCTGGTCAACCCCACGGAGTAGTCGGCCTTGCCCCACTCGTTCCTCAGAGTAGCGGGGACAAAGTGCAGCCATTGACGGTATCCGACGCGCCGGCAACCGGCGATCTGGGGCACCGACAGACTGGGGTCCGCTTGGGTTATGGGGGCAGTGCATCGGTGAGCGAGGAGCGTGTGACTGGGGTACTTACGCGCTCCGAGTGACCAACGGCCCTAGCGAAACTCAACAGCCGACCCCGAGAATTGTCCTAGGTGATCCGACGACTCCTTCTTCCTGCTGCCGGGCTGCTCCTTTCGGGACTGGTCGCTGGTTGCAGCACGACGCCAGGCGATGTCTCATTCACGCTTGGCACGACCCATCGGGACCTGACCTACTGCAACTCACAAAGGTTGGATCTCTACATCCCTCACGCCGCTGCCACTCGTCCTCTTCCCCTCGCAATATACGTCCATGGGGGAGGTATGACCTCAGGAGACAAGTCGGACATCAGCTCGGTCTTCCTTGACGCTCTGGCTTCGGCTGGTTATGCGGTTGCCAATGTGAACTACCGCCTTGCTCCCGAGTTCAAGTTTCCCGCGCAGATCGAGGATGTCAAATGTGCAATCAGATATCTACGTGACAAGGCACCTATATACGGCGTGAACGGAAGCGAGATATTCGCATTCGGCACCAGTGTTGGAGGACAGCTTGTTGCGCTCGCTGCTCTCACGGGTCCGCACTCGCCATTCGATGTCGGACCATATCCGACGGAGCCGAGCACCGTACTCGCTGTAGCAGACATGTTCGGCCCCGCGAACCTCACTCAAGCGGCATCCGGCATGTCCTCCAGCATTCAGCAGGTCTTTGGCAACAACAAGAGGGATGTGGTTCTAGCGAGCCCCACGCATTACGTTGCCGCGAACTCGCCGCCCATTCTGATCGTTCAGGGGGTGAGTGACACGACAGTCCTCGAATCGCAGTCGATTGAACTGTAAGGGACCTCAAGGCCGTCGGTGACCAGACCCAACTTGTCTTGGTCCAGAACATGGGGCACATGTTCGTGCAGGTTGGCTCGAAACCACTTGACCCCAGTTTCCGACAGATTGCGCAAGACATGGTGAGCTTCTTCGCCAGATGATTTCTGGATGGTCTCTATTTGTGTGGCACTCCATCCCGGCGTTCGGTGGCACTCACCAAGCGAGGTCCGGTCGGGTTATTGAGGCAGTGCACCGGCGATCGATACTCGAACGTCTGAATGATGGTTGAAGCTGGCACGCTGGGGCGCGGGATCGGCAGGCCCCCGAGCCGTGGCGGCCTACGCTCCGACGGCTCTATGCCGCCCGAATCTGACACGCTTTCAGGATGCCCGTCGAGCGCTGCCGCGAATGCGGCTTCGAAAGCGACGCGTGGACGGACGAGGGAGCGATTGAGGCGATCAGTCACCTTGGAACCCAGTGGGCGGAGGCCATAGCCGGATTGCCGTTGGAGGAGCTACAACGTCGCCCGATATCCGATATGTGGTCGATCGTTGAGTACATCGACCATGTGCGGGAGGTGCTCTTCGCTATGCGATTCGTGCTGGACTCCGCCGTCGCCGACCCCGGCATCCATCTCGGCACAGCGCCGGAGTCGGAGTTCATGGCCGTACCGCGTCTGATCGATCCACAGATGGCCCTGGAGGGTGTCACCAGAGAGGTGAGCGCCCTGCGAGATCGCCTCCTCGAACTTCCCGAGGACTCCTGGACTGCCACGGCCATCATCGGGGACAACGAAGTCGATGTTCATTGGATATGCCGGCATGCGATGCACGACGCCGGGCACCACCTGCGCGATGTCCGCCGACTGCGCGCTGCACTATGACCGGCGAGTCGCCACGGCGGGCGTTTAGGTGCGTACACGGCGACCGCGCCGGGCATCCTGACATTCCAGACCGATCGGCATTGCCGTATGTGCGTGCTGAGTACTCGCCGAACCCCGGTCGGTATCACCCCTTCCCGGCGATCAGGGCTACTCGCAGAGTGGGGTCCGGGTGCGTTATTGGGGCACTGTGTCAGTGAGCGGTATAGCTCGAGATCAGAGAAGGCTGAGTGGGACTTGAGGTGTCCGCAACCAGCATCACTTATTGCCCTGACGGCGGCGCGTTATCGCGCAAACGTCATTAGGAGATAAAGCGGTGGATGGCCTCGTTGGCGTGGTCCTGAAA
>DAIQQK010000081.1:0-15254 GCA_036786835.1 Acidimicrobiales bacterium
CCAGACTGCGGGTGCTTCCTGTGGAGCTGACGGGATCACCCGGCGCCCGAGCCGGCGTGATCCTCGACGAGACCTCTCGGGCGTACTGCGCAGTGCTCCGTGCCTCGGGAGCCGGGTTCGTGCTCCTGAGCGAGGAGGAGAAGGTGCAGCAAATCGGCGCTTGGGCGTCGGTGCTCTCGGCGCTTGCACGCGAAGGGTCGGCGGTGCATCGGGTGCAATGGGTGGCGCGAAACCTTCGGGCCGCGCCGATCGTTGATACCCCCGGCAACGGCGGCGCTCCGTCCGCACGTCGCTCGTACTCCGCTCTGTTGGAGGCCCACGGAGAGCTCTCACGCCGACAGGAGGTCCTCGTCGCCCTGAGCGTCCGTCCCGCAAGGGGCGTGCGTCGGGGCAATCCCACCCGCGCGGGCCACGTCGCTGCGTGTTCGTCGCTGCTCCGAGAAGCGGGAACGCTGCGCCGTCGTCTGGCCGATGCACGGATCGATGCCGGGATCGCTCTCAGTCCCGAGGCCCTCGAGCGCGTGATCCGTGATGCGTTCGAGCGCGAAATATCGAGCGCGGTTCATCGTGCGTCCGGCGAGATCGGATGCGGCTCCATGAGCGGAGTTGCCGCAGCGGCCGGCTCGCAGTGGAGGGCGAACGGTCATGTGAAGTTGAACCAAGAGCTGAACTCAGAGGCTGCAATCGCGGATCGGCGCCCGGCGTCGTGGCCCTGGCCCATGGCCCTGCACCCGGAGTGGGGCCGGGTGCAGGTGGAAGGCACGTGGCACGTCACCTACTGGGTCTCGGAATGGCCCCGCACGGAGGTGGGGCCCGACTTTCTCGGTCCGCTGCTTCTCGTGTCCGAGGCCCGAGTAGCGGTGTCGGTGGTCATGGAGCCGCTCGGCCCCATCCAGGCCGCGCGCAGGATCGAGCAGGCGCGCACCGCCGACGTGGCGGACTCGGAGCTCCGACGCCGCGGCGGTTTTCTCGCGACGGCCAGGCGCAGGCGCGAGGAGGAGACCCTGGCTCAGCGCGAGGTCGAGCTCGCGGACGGACACGCCCCGTACCGCTTCTCCGGATACGTGACCGTGAGCGCGGCCGACCCGGACGAGCTCGAGGATGTCTGTGGCCGGGTCGAGCAAGCGGCCGCTCGCTGCGGGCTCGAGCTTCGCGTCTGCTTTGGCGATCAGGCGGGCGCCTTCTGCTCGACCCTCCCTATCTGTCGCGGCCTGAGCTGAGCGCGACGTGGCCGCTCCCGCCCACGAGACCACGACACGGCATCTCGGCGCCGCATATCCCTTTGCGGCGGAGCCGGGTCTCGGCTGTGAAGGAGTTCTCGTCGGCCGCGACCTGTTGGGAGGCTCCTTCTTCTTCGATCCGTTCTCGCTCTATCGAAAAGGGTTCCTCACGAACCCGAACATGGTGGTCTTCGGTCAGATTGGGCGGGGCAAGAGCGCTTTCGTGAAGACCTACTTGTGGCGACAAGCCCTGTTCGGTCGGAGGGCCTGGGTGGTGGACCCGAAGGGTGAGTACAAGTCGCTCGCGAACGCGACGGGTGTGGAGCCCGTGTCGCTCAGACCGGGAGGAAGGGTCAGGCTCAACCCTCTCGACGCACCTGTTTGCGCGGACGCTCGGGAGCCTGAGGGAACGACGCGTCGCAGGGCCGAGCTCCTCTCGTCGCTGGCTGCAGCGAGCCTCGGCCGTTCGCTGCTCCCGGCCGAGCGCGTGTCGATCGAGCTGGCGGTCGCGGAGGTGAGCACCTCCGGTCCCGCCCCGACGTTGCCACAGGTGGTAGACGCCCTCCTTCGCCCGAGCGCGAGCGCGGCGAACGCGATCAGCACCGATGTCGCAGGACTCGCTGCCGACGGAAGGAACGTGGCGCTCGAGCTTCGAAGGCTGGTTGCAGGCGATCTGCGTGGAATGTTCGACGGCCCCACCACCCCGGGGATCTCCCTCGACGGGCAGCTCGTGGTCCTGGACCTTTCGGCCGTCTATCACTCTGCAGCGCTCGGAGTGCTCATGACGTGCGCGACGGCTTGGCTCCAGGCCGGTCTCGTCGCACAGGCGGATCCGACCCCTCATCCACTCACCGACGATCGTCGTGAGCGCGAGAGGACCATCGTCGTTGTCGACGAGGCGTGGGCGATCCTCTTCAATTTGGGGGTGGCGCGGTGGCTCCAGAGCTCGTGGAAGCTGTCGCGTGCCTGGGGCGTGTCCAACGTGGCGGTGCTGCACCGGGTGTCGGATCTGTCCTCCGCAGGGTCGGCCGGCACCGAGCAGGTTGGGCTGGCGCAAGGCCTGCTCGCAGACTCCGAGACCAGGGTCGTCTACTCGCAGCCGCCCGGCGAGGTCGAGCGTGCAGCGTCGCTGCTAGCGCTCAGCTCCACCGAGGCGGAGCTGGTTCCCCGGATGGGGCGAGGGTTGGCGCTGTGGAAGGTGGGAGGCCGCTCGTTCCTGGTCCGCCACGAGCTCTCGCCCCACGAGTCCGACATCGTCGACACCGACGCTCCGATGAGCGTGACGTGAACCTGCTGCGGCTGCTCGTGGCGCTCGGGTTGCTCGCCGCCGGTTGGCTGGCCCTGTCGCCGGCGCGGAGGTCTCGCGCGGCAGGGCATCAGATGTCCATCGGTTCGCTTGGTTCCCTCGTCCACCACCTCGGCTCATCTGACTCGGGTGGCGCGCGCTGGGCGACCCGGCGCGACATTCGAAGCTTGCACGTCCCCGAGCCGCAGCCCGGCAGGCTCACGCTCGGGCGCATGGGGCGCCGGCTGGTCGCTGCAGAGCCGAGGAGCTCGGTGCTCGTGGTGGGGCCGACGCAGAGCCGCAAGACGAGCGGCTTCGCCCTGCCGGCGTTGCTCGAGTGGGATGGTCCAGTGGTCGCTGCATCGGTCAAGTCCGACCTAGTGCGACACAGCATCGACTGGCGAGCGCGAAACGGTCGTGTGTGGGTCTATGACCCGAGCGGCGCTACCGGGCTCGGCTGCTCGGCGTGGTCCCCTCTCGCCGCGGCCTCCACGTGGGCGGGCGCGAGGCGAGTGGCGGGGTCTCTCACGGAGGTGGCGCGCTCCTCTGGCGGAGCGTTGAGCGACGGGGACTTCTGGTACTCGACCGCAGCCAAGTTGCTCGGGCCGCTTTTGCACGCGGCCTCGGTGAGCGGAAGGACGATGACCGACGTCGTCGGTTGGCTGGACGAGCAGGAGGTCACCGAGCCTGCCGAAGCGCTCGAGTCAGTGGGCGCCGCACCAGCTCTTCGGGCGCTTCGTGCGAGCTCGGAGCGCGAGCCGCGACAGAAGAGTGCCGTGTACACCACGGCGGAGACCGTCGTAGAGCCGTTCGCCGATCCCATGGTTGCTGCGTCGGCCGGAACCGGCCCCGGCCCCGGTGTCGGCTGTGGCTGTGGCGGAGGCGGAGGCGGAGGCGGAAACGTGGCGACCGCTCCGAGCGACGTCGGCGACGTCGTCGACCCGCAACGGCTTCTCGACGGGTCGAACACCCTCTATCTGTGTGCGCCTGCGCACGACCAGCGCAGGCTGCGCCCGCTCTTCGCGACGCTCGTCGCCCAGGTCATCGAAGCCGCCTACGATCGGGCGGAGGCGACAGGAAGAGCGCTCGACCCGGCTCTTCTCGTCGTGCTCGACGAGGCGGCAAACGTGGCACCGATCGCCGATCTCGACGTGCTCGCGTCGACGGCGGCCGGACACGGTGTGCAGCTCGTGACGGTGTGGCAGGACTTCGGCCAGATCCACGCGCGCTACGGCACCCGAGCGGGAAGCGTGATCAACAACCACCGCGCGAAAGTCTTCCTCTCGGGAATCGCCGACCCGCAGACCCTCGAGCACGCGAGCCAATTGGTAGGAGAGGCCGAGCACCCGACGCTCGCCCGGACCTTCGACGGGCGCAACAGCTCGTCAACGACCGAGTCGCCCGTCGTTCGCCGGCTGCTTCCCGCCGATACACTTCGCCGTGTGCCTCCGGGCAGCGCGGTCGTCGTGTCGGGGCACCTGCCACCGCTTCGGATCTCGCTTCGTCCCTGGCACGAGGACCCGGTTCTCTCGGCCCGGGCCCGAACTGCTGCTGTGGGGACTGGGTAACGTGGCGAGGTGACCGGCGACCCCCCGACCGCCCCTGTCTCGACCGCGGACGCCCCCGAGGACGAGCAACAGCAGCTGGAAAAGCTGGTGCTCCAGAGAAACGAACGTCTCTCGGCGATGGCCCGATCGGCGCGTGACGAAGCGGCCGCCTCCGGCACTCTCGCCTGGGACCCGTTCGACCCCGAGTGGGTGCGCGATCCCTACTCGGTGTACGCGAAGTTGCGAGCCGACAACCCGGTTCATCGCAGCCCCCTCGGCTTCTGGGTCTTCACTCGCCACGCGGATTGTCTCGCGATCCTGCGCGACAAGCGCTCGAGCAGCGACGCGCGCAACGCGGATCCAGAGCACTTCCCCCAGATCCGCGATCGCGAGCTAATCGCGGGGAACGACACGAGCGAGCTGCTCGCCGAGATGGCTCCGTTCTTGTTCCGAGACCCTCCCGATCACACGCGACTTCGTGGCCTCGTCCAGCAGGCCTTCAGCCCAAGGGTCATCAACTCACTTCGGCCCCGCATCGAGCAGATCTGCGACGAGCTTCTGGACCAAGCCCTCGAGAGAGGGGAGGCCGACCTCGTCTCCGACTATGCGTACCCGCTGCCGGTTCAGATCATCATCGAGATGCTCGGAGTCCCGGCGGAGGACCACGCCCAGTTCAAGCAGTGGTCCGACGCGCTCGCGCGCGGGCTCGACCCCGACTACCTGTTGCCGCCCGAGGCGGTGACTCAGCGCCTAGGCGGGATCCTGTCGTTCGTGCAGTACTTCGCAGGTCTGATCGAACAGCGTCGCTCGAGTCCCTCGGACGACCTCATCAGCCGGCTCATCCAGGCCGAGGAGCAAGGCGATGTGCTCTCGCAGGGAGAATTGATCTCGACATGCATCTTGTTGCTGGTGGCCGGGCACGAGACCACGGTCAACCTCATCTCGGGCGGCGCACTCGCCTTGATGGAGAACCGCGATCAACTGGTTCGCTTTCGCGACGACCCGGGCGTGTCGCGCACCGCGGTCGAGGAGATGCTGCGCTATGTCGGGCCGGTGCAGCTCACCGGCCGGGTCACGATGGAGGACATGGAGGTCGGCGGGGTGAACCTGTCGAAGGGCGACTTCTCCATGCTCCTCATCGGCTCAGCGAACCGCGACGCCGAAGCTTTCGAGGCTCCCGATATGTTCGACGTCGGGCGCAAGGACAACCCGCACCTCGGCTTCGGCTTCGGGATCCACCACTGTCTCGGCGCGTCGCTGGCGCGGAACGAGGCGCAGGTGGCCCTCGGCAAGTTGGTGCAGCGGGCGGGCACGCTGGAGTTCACAGGTCCCGAGCACACTTACAAGGAGAACTTAGTGCTTCGGGGGCTCGAGAGCCTTCCTGTGGAGATCGCCTCCTGATCCTTCTGACAGCCCAGCCTTAGGGACGGCCGGCTTCGTTTACTCGGCTTCGCCCGGCTTCGTTACTCAGCGTCTACCGCGAACGCAGCCGTCGTCCCCGTGAACGGCGACGACTTACCCCCGCCGTCGACGACATCGCCGGAGTATCGGATCCGAAACATCCCCGCGACGGTGTTGTTCGGTATGTCCCAGGTGACCGTGATCCGTGAGGCGAGCCGGCCGCTCTTCGCCCATTTGAACTTCGTCTCCCAGTCGCCGTCGTCGGCGATTCTCTGCCACGAACCGTCCGCTTCCCGCTCGACCTCCACGAAGGTGCCCCCTCGGTGAAGGTCGTTGTTGGGGTTGGCACCCGCGAAGACGGCCCGCACTTGCTCTCCCGGGCGGTACCCAGGGCGCGGCTGGACGATCACCGAGCCGAACTCGTACCCCTGGACCGGTTGGTCGCCGCCAGCGCGCTTCGATTTGCGCAGAGCGGACACGTCGGGTGGCGGCGTGCCTACTTCGACGGGCTTGCCGTCGCGCATCGCTGTGGCCAGCTCGACCACAACCTGGGTGAGCGCCGGCGCTTCCCATCTGCCGAACAGCGTGCTGCCCCCTTCGTAGCGCTGGGCGTCGTACTCCTCGGGCGTGGTCACGTAGTGGATGTATGCGTTGCTGTATCCGGCCACCAGGACGTTGTGGAGCTCGACCGCCACGACGGAGGCTACGGCGCGGCGCATCCTCAACCCGGCGGTGATGGTGACCTCGCCTGGTATCCCGATCAGGTACAGCTGACCGATGCGCAGGAGTTGAACCGGCACGGTCTCCTGCACGAGCGAGATGAGGTTGTTGAGCATCCCGCCTGGCAGGACGATGGCCTTCGGAGCCTGGGCGTCGCGGATCTCGGCGGACAGGCGGTACACGACACCTCTCGAGAGCCGATCAAATAGGGGATTCGAGCCTTGGCCTTGTCTGAACCCCGGGAACCCAGGCCCTTCCTCGGTCCCGGCCAGAGCGGCAGCCCCACCCATCGCGTGGCTGGTGCGATGGATCTTGCCGTCCGGTGTGAATTCGGGGCGCACCGTGACGTCAGAGAGATCGACGTACGTGAACCTCGCGTCGATTCCCCCCGTCACGGCGTCACCTGGCTCGGAAACCAGGGAGGCGGCCGCTTCCGCCTGCCGTCGACCGATGATGCGCGTGTTCTCGAAGTCGTTACCGGTCGGTCCGCTCCCGGGGGCTCGGTTCAGGTTCGGCGACATGTCTCCGGCGTTGGTCTGGGCGAACGCTGCGATGAACTCGGGTTGATCGCCCGCGAGGTAGTCCACTCCGTGGACGACGCGCTCCCAGTGATATCCGGCGTAACCCTTGTTGTCGCCACTGATGAGCCGGTTGCGGTTGGTCATGCTGGTACCGTGAGTGGCAAACCAATTGATCGCTCCCACGACCTTCCCTGCCCGCTCGATCCGAAGCAGCGTCGTCTGCGGGTCGATCTGGTCGGGGAAGAACGCTTTGTCCTCGGTGGGGTTACGTTCGAAGGACTCGGGCGACCGGTTGATGCTTGCGTCGAGCAACTCGCCGCGCGAGAGCTTGAGCTCAGCAGGCGCTATGTCGGCGTGAGCGCGGGCGGCAGCCTCGAGAATGCCGTCCACGATGGCGCCGAAGGTCTTCGGATGGAAACCGTTCGTGGTCATGTTGTACAGGCGATGGTGGGAGTACCCGCCGGGACCGCAGTGAGTGTGCGTGACCGTGAGCATGACATTCGACGCCGAGTAGAGGTCGCCGTAACGCTGCGCCAGACGTTGCAACACCTCGCGATGGACACTGTCGAACATCAACGGGAGATCACTTACGCTGAGAAGGACGCGCGCATCGGTGCGAGAGTCGACGATGACGAATGCCCGGGTCCGAAGGCGGGCATGTATGCCGGCCGACAACTGATCGGCCTTTCCGTACCCGAGCATCCCGCAGCCGGCGGCTTCGCCCGTCACATCGGAGATGCCGCGGCCGACGAGGTATGTGCTCGATGGGTTGGCTGTCACCGAAGCGACCGTAGCCAAAGCGACGACTCGAGGCGTCTACGGGCTCCGTTCGTCGAGCCTGAGTAAGGTTGCGGCGCCATGGTGACCTCCCGGCCGACCCCCGCCACAGGCGCTGTCTCTGCGGGATCGCCGACCTCGCCCGTCGCCCCGTTGACCTTGGCGATCGACATCGGGGGAACCGGGCTCAAGGCGTCCGTGCTCGATGCGAACGGGGCGATGGTGGCCGACAGGGTGCGCGTCGACACCACCTATCCCTGCCCGCCGGCGACGCTCGTCGAGGACCTCGCCGCTCTCGTCGCCCCGCTTCCTCCGGCAGCCAGGGTCTCCGCCGGGTTTCCCGGCATGGTGAGAAAGGGGCGCGTCTTGTCCGCGCCGCACTTCGTGACGAAGGCAGGCCCCGGGACCGCGATCGACGACACGCTCGTCGAGCAGTGGGCGGCATTCGACCTCGCGGGCGCGCTTCGCAAGCGCCTCGGCAAGCCGACGAGGGTGGCGAACGACGCGGATCTCCAAGGCGCCGCCGTCGTGAAGGGTCAAGGGTTCGAGTTGGTGCTCACCCTCGGGACCGGTGTCGGGAGCGCCTTCTTCTACGAGGGGCGAATCCTTCCCCACCTCGAGTTCGCACATGCTCCATTCCGGCGAAACGAGTCCTTCAACGACCAGATCGGGGATGCCGCTCGAAAGGCGATCGGCAACCCGAGGTGGAACCGCAGGGTGAGAAAGGCCGTGTCTGTATTGCGGGCTCTCACGTTCTTCGACCAGTGCTACATAGGCGGCGGGAATTCGAGGCGCCTCAACATCGATCTGGGAGCGGACGTGAGCATCGTGGACAACTCGGCCGGCATCCTGGGCGGGATCAAGCTCTGGGAGGGCCGCCACCTGGCGGTGTGATCGGCGGCCCCAGCGTCGTAGGTCGTGCCCGGTAGGCTCTTGTCAGTGCCCCGTCGCGAGCCCGAAGCCGAATTGCTCTCGGACGACGTCGAGTCGAAGTCCAAAGGCCGCGAGCGGAACCCGGCTCGGCTGGTGGCGGGGCTCGTCGTCGCCGGCTTTGCGGTTGCCTTCGTGGTTCAGAACCATCAGTCGGTCGGTGTCCACTTCTGGTTCGTGACAGCCCACGTCCATCTCGTCTGGCTGATCGTCACGTGCCTGGCCTTCGGCGCCGTCGCCGAATGGGCTACGAGGCGCATGCTCCGAAAGCGTGTGCAGGGGCGGCTGCAGCGTCTCAATCCCCGCCGCGAGCGCCAGCGTTAGCAAGTGCGGGCCGTAACGATCGCCGACGGTGATCTGCACTGGGCCGAGCACCCCGACCCGAAACCCGGTGACGGGGAGCTTCTCGTCGCGGTGCGCGCGGCCGGGCTGAATGCGGCAGACCTCATCCAGAGAGCCGGCTTCTACCCCGCGCCTGCGGGCTATCCGCAGGACATACCGGGGATGGAGTTGGCGGGGGAGGTCGTGGCCCTCGGCCGAAGAACCTCGCGTTTCAAGGTGGGAGACCGCGTGATGGCCGTCGTGGGGGGCGGTGCACAGGCGGAGCTCGCCGTTGTCGACGAGCGCTCGTGCATGGCGGTGCCGCAGAACATCTCCTGGGACGAGGCAGGCGGCTTCCCCGAGGCCTTCTCCACGGCCCACGATGCTCTCTTCACCCAGTGCGGTCTGTCGATCGGCGACCGGTTGATCGTCACGGGAGCTGCGGGAGGGGTGGGTACGGCTGCCGTGCAGCTCGGTTCTGCGGCAGGAGCGTCGGTCGTCGCATCGGTTCGCTCGGAAGCGCTTCGCGACGCGGTGTCCGCTCTCGGTGCGACCGAGGCCCTCGATCCAGAGGAAGCGCTCGCGCACGGCCCCTTCGACGTGGCACTCGAGCTCGTCGGAGCTGCGAGCTTCGGCGGTGTCCTTCAGGCGCTTGGGATCGGCGGGCGCATCGCCGTGATCGGCGTGGGCTCAGGAGCACAGACCGAGTTCGACCTCATGGCTCTCATGCAGAGAAGAGCGCGGGTGAGCGGATCGACGCTTCGCTCGCGACCTCCTGTCGACAAGGCGGTGGTCTCACGAGCGGTCGAGGCCCACGTCGTCCCTCTTCTTGCTTCGGGTCGAGTGAGGGTACCGGTCGCCGCGTTGTACGAGATGGATCGCGCCCCCGAGGCCTACGAGCGCTTCGCCGGCGGTGGAAAGCTCGGGAAGGTCGTCCTCGTCACGCGGTAGCAGGTCGGTCTTCCGCCGGAGTTCGCTTCAACGGGCGACGATGACGCTCGAGCCGTGGCCGAACAGACCCTGGTTGGCGGCGAGGCCCACGCGCGCTCCCTCGACCTGTCGAGCGCCGGCATCCCCTCGGAGCTGCCACGTGAGCTCGCACACCTGGGCTATCGCCTGGGCGGGGATGGCCTCACCGAAGCAGCTCAGGCCGCCGCTCGGGTTCACCGGGATGCGGCCTCCGACAGTGGTGTCCCCGTCGCGGATGAGGCGCTCGGCCTCTCCCTCCTTGCAGATGCCGATGTCCTCGTACCAGTCGAGCTCGAGCGCCGAGGAGAGGTCGTAGACCTCGGCGAGGTCGAGATCCTCGGGTCCCATGCCGGCCTCCTCGTAAGCAGCTTGGGCGATCGACTTGCGGAACCCGAGATGCAGCGTGCCGTTCGAGGTGACCGCCGAGTCGGTGGAGAAGTTCGGCATCTCTATGACCGTCTGAGGAAAGCGCGGGGTCACGGTCGACACCGCTTGCACGGTCACTGGTTTGGGTGACGAGTGGCGCCTCGCGAAGTCCATGCTCGAGAGCACGAGAGCCGCGCCGCCGTCGGAGGTCGCGCAGATCTCGAGGAGCCGAAGAGGGTTGGCCACCATCGGCGAGGTGAGAACCTCCTCGGTGGTGACCTCTTTGCGATAGCGGGCGTTGGGGTTGTCGAGCCCGTGGCGTGCGTTCTTCACCTTCACCTTGGCGAAGTCCTCTTCGGTGGCGCCGAACAACTCCATCCGTCGGCGTGCGTAGAGCGCGAAATAGGCGGGGTTCGTGGCACCGAGCAGATGGAAGCGCAGCCAGTCGGGGTCGTCTCTTCGCTCGCCGCCGACCGGGGCGAAGAAGCCCTTCGGAGTGGTGTCGGCTCCCACCACCAGGGCGATGTCGCAGAGTCCCGCGAGGATCTGCGCTCGCGCAGCAGCGATGGCGGATGCCCCCGAGGCACAAGCTGCGTAGGCGCTCGACACGCGCGCGCCCGACCATCCGAGTGCCTGTGCGAAAGTGGCTGCTGAGACGAATCCCGGATAGCCGTTTCGGATCGTGTCGGCCCCCGAGACGAACTGGATCTCGCTCCAGCTGACCCCGGCGTCCCCGAGCGCCTGCCGTGCGGCAGCGAGCCCGTACTCGACGAAGTTGCGTCCCCACTTGCCCCAGGGGTGCATGCCCACCCCGAGCACTGCCACGCGGCCCTGGTCGTCCTTGCTTGTCATCACGCCTTCGCCTTCATGGTCTCCGTGCCGACGGGACGCCACTTCCACACCAGGTACTCGTGATCGTTGTCCTCGTAGAGGACGTCCAAGACCAGATCCACCTCGTCGCCCACCGCGAGGTCGTCGACGCCGACGCCCGCCACGACTTGGCCCATCACGACCATCTTCTCTGCGGCAAGCTCCACAGCAGCGATACAGAAGGGGACGAACGGCTCGGCCGCCACGTACGGAACAGGCGGCTGGTAGCAGGCGTCTGTGAAGGACCACAGCTTCCCGCGCCTGCTGAGCTCCACTTCTTCGAAGTCCGTCCCGTCACAGGCGGGGTTCCGACAGAAGAAGGTCTCGGCGGGGAAGGAGTAGTTGCCGCAGGAGCGACAGCGGCTTCCGATGAGTGCGGGCTCGTCACCCGTCGAGAACCACCCCTCGATCGCCGGTACACGTTCTTTGACCTGGGCCATCGGGCGATCCTAACGCCGCGTCAGATTTCCTCGCCCTTCCTGGCAGCCGGCCGGCCGTTCAGCCGGCGGCCCGGCGCACCCCGCGCCTATATGCCCCGGGGAACAAGGCGCGGGCCATCGGGGCCATCCGCGCCATCAGAGTGGCGTCGATGTCGATCTTCGGCCCCCCGATACGCGAGAGAACGAGGTTCGAGACCTGTTCCTCCGTGCGCCGGACTGCTCGGGGCGGCATCGGCATACCTGCGTCGACTGCCCCTTGGCCCATGGCGGTGGGCACCCATCCCGGGTACAGAAGGTGAAGACGCACACCAGTCGACTCGATGTCGAAGGCGAGGCTTTCGGTGAAGGCGCTCAATGCGGCCTTCGACGCTCCGTACGCAGCGTCGCCCGGGCCCGGAGCACGCCCCGAGTCCGAGGAGACGTTGACGACGACTCCCGAGCCTCGCCTGCGCATGCCAGGGAGCACCGCGAGGGTGCCTGCAACAGGCGCAAAGTAATTGGTCTCCATTACCTGCCGGTAGGAGTCGAGGCCCTTGTCGGCGTCACGATCCTCGCCCATCCCGGCGTTGTTGATCAACAGGTCTATCCGACCGTGCTTCTGCTCGACCTCGCCGAGAGCACGGACATAGCTGTCGATGTGACTCACGTCACAGACGGCTGTCGACGATTCCGGTGAGTAACGCCGCATCTCCGTTTCGAGGGTCTCGAGCAGGTCAGCTCGCCTGGCCATTCCCGTGACCACGGCACCGGCCTTGGCCAGATCGATCGCGAAACGACGGCCCAATCCCGCAGATGCCCCGGTCACCACCACCGCTTTTCCCTGAAGTTCCATGCGTCACCTCGGTCTGTCTTGTTTCGCCTTTCGCGCCGAGATTAGAAGGGCCAGGCACTGCTGACCGAGGGCTCCAGGGGGGTCGCGAACCTGGTGTCCACCTGCAGGGACGGAACCCCGAGGGATCGTTGCTCCTGGTCGGTTCCGGGGAGGTGTCGACCGGCCCCTGGATAAGATGATGATTCGGCGCGATCTGGGTTCACTCAGTTCGTGTCGGATGCGCTCGTAGCCCAATTGGATAGAGCATCTGACTACGGATCAGAAGGTTGGGGGTTCGAGTCCCTCCGAGCGCGCTGACCCTGCGAGCACCCTGATCTGGACTTTTGCCCCAGACAAGTGAAGAGCATCTGATTTCAGTCAGATGCTGTGTTTGCTGTGACCGGGCCGCACAAGATCACCCGCCTCAGCTTTCTAGTCTTCATGGTTGAGACCCCAGCCTCGGAACAAATCGTTCTTGAGCGCCCGCATCTTTTCGTCATGCTCCGGCCCCGAGGCGTAAATGGGACGGTGACGGACCATCTTTGCCGTGGTTGCTTTGGATCGCTTGAATCCAAGTAAACCTGCGTAGGTTGCGAGGGCCCGGAGGTAGGCCGACACGACCTTCATATCCGGTCGAAACTGATCGTCGGGAATCGGCAGACCGAGAGCCCACGGATCGAGAGCACGCCCGAGCTCGTTGTAAAGGGCGGACAAGAGAGAGCGCCTGCAGGCGATCTCGGTTTCGGACAGTGCGCCACTAGGCGCTGGGGCGCCGAAGCACGTCCGTCTCGGACGGTTCGGCGGATTGAATCCGAATGATGCCGCCTGGAGCTTCACGTCCACCAGGTTTCGATCTACCCATTTGATATCCGGTCGAAGTTCATAGCCGGGAATCGGCAGACCGAGGGCCCAGGGCTCGAGCGCATGCAGGAGTTCGTCGAGTCGACTGAGCAGGAGCCGGTAATCCCCGTCCTCGGGTGACGCCGCATCGCCGGGTGACAGGCCGCAGTGTGCCAGGGCCGGGTCAGATAGACCAGCCGGGGTTGGTGTTCGCCGATAGAAAGTCATTCCTGGGGCTCTTGTCGTGAGTTCGTTTCGCGAATCTGCGGCCGGCGTCTCGAGTTCGTTTCGCAATTTCGCGATTAACTTGCCTCGAGGCCCCTCTCGTGGCGCGTCTTCTGCAACCACTCGAGCCTCTTGTACGCCTTCTCGGCCATACGCTGAAGACCGACCTCGTAACGCTGGGCGTTGAGAAGTGGGGAACGTGGTTCGAATAACCTCTCGGCCCCCGCTCCCTCGCTCGCGGTGCGGTGGAGCCGCCTCTGTTCGAGTACCTTTCGCGCTTTCGTCGTAACCGAGGCGATCAGGTCCTCTGTACGGAGGCCGAACTTGGCGGCGGCAGAGGAGAGCCAGCGACCGAGATCCGAGTAGGTCCACTGAGCGTCGGGTTTCGGGGCTTCCTCGGGCTCGAAAGAACCACGCTCCCGAGAGAAGACGCAGACGAGCCAAAAGGCGTTATGTGCCTCCTGGGGTTCGAGGACCTCGGACCCATCGCGGTATTGGAGCTCCCCGAGGACTTCTACCCCGAGCTGGATGTCGCAACCCCATGCTGCGAGAAATTTCTCCTCGGTGGAGATCTTTCGTTCGGGGAGTGCGTGAAGCCTGTAGCACTTGTCGATGAAGGCTGCTTCGTAGCGAGCACCGCGCCTCATCCTGTACTCCGCTGAGGCGATGATCTCGACCTCGTCTTCCTCGGCAGAGTCAGCCGGTTGGAGAGCCTCGAACTTGTTGGCGCGGTAAGTGAGCCACTCCTCCTCGCTCTCGCCGCCGCCCACCGGGTTGGAAGATGTCAGGCCGTGTTTCCACGAGTTGCGAGCGGACCTCTTCTTGCCCTCGGGGGTTTTTGGCCCTCCACCGCGCTTTGGTCTGGTGGGCCCATCGGTGGCGCCGGAGGTCTTGGCTTCTTCGCGCTCACGGGCGACCCTCGCAGCCCATGCGTTGAAGTCTTCCTTAGAGGTCATTGCCCTACTCCTTATATTTTACGCCCTCTCATGACCTTTAGGCCCTTCTGAGAGCACTTCGCCTTCCTTGGTGCCTAGTGTCGTATCGCAGCAAAGGAATGTGGGGGACTGCTCGGTCAGATTCGAACTACCTGGTCAGCCCATCTTTCTGTGATGTGGGTGGGCCCCGGCACCGAGAAAAAGGCCTGGTCAACCGCCAGAAGTTGCATCCCGCAAAAAGGGGAGCCCACGAATCCAGGGTGTGTAGTCGGGCTCTCCCAGAAAGGGGCGTCCTCCTTTGCCGCGGCGCAGGGCCTCCTACGAGCCCCTTTCCCAGAGTGCACCTGGGGATAAGATCTGATAATCTGATTTCATGGGAGAGATAAGCGCAACAGACGCCGCCAGGAGCTTCGCTGATGTCCTCGATGCCGTCGAGCACCGAGGAGAACAGTTCACAATCGTGCGACGAGGAAGAGCAGTGGCGCGCTTACAACCGGTGATGCAAAGCAGCGGTGCCGACGTAAAGGGTCTATTGCGCCGGCATCGTCCCGATCGGCGGTGGGCGCAAGACTTGGCCTCGGTCCGGGCACTTGTCGAGCTCGAGGTGCGGTCCTGAGTCGAATTCTGCTCGACACGACGTTCCTGATCGATGCCGACCGATCAGGCGAAGCACTGGACGACATGGTCGCAGACGACGATCAGGTGGCCGTAGCGGCGATAACGGTGGCCGAACTCCGCGTCGGCGTTCTGCTCTCGACCGGAAGGAGCAGAGCACCTCGGCTCGCATTCCTAGAGGACGTCGTCGCTAGCATCCCGATCCTCGATTACGACTTTGTGGTAGCCGAAGCCCACGCCGAACTTCTGGTGCACGTCCGGCGCCGAGGAATGCCCAGAGGTGCACACGATCTGATCATCGCTGCAACGGCGAAGGCGTTCGATCGAACGGTTGTTAGTGCGGACGCAACGGCGTTCAAAGACCTTCCCGGTGTGCAGGTTCGCCTGCATCGCTGACCCCGGTCGAAGTCTCGTCGAGGCGAGTTCAATGACGCCGTTCTGCGCTTTTCCGAGGCTGATCC
>DAIQQK010000225.1:0-4114 GCA_036786835.1 Acidimicrobiales bacterium
TGGCGACAGCATCCGCTGTCAGCCGAGGTGATGCGTGGATCCCTTGAAACCGCCGGCATTACAGGATGGACACGACGAGCAAGACTGGCTCCGTGTGGAGGGTGATCAGAGGGTACGTGGGCGTCGTTCTGGTCGGGGCAGTTGCTCTGACAGTGTCAGCCTGCTCGGCGGGTCCCTCGGACGCCGCTAATGCTAGATCTATCTGTACCGCTGTCGGGCGACAGCTTGGTGCCCCTCCATCTGAGGGTGGCACGTATTGGCTCACTGGACCCGTTGTCGCAGCGGGCGAACATTCGGGTGATTCCAGCCTGGATGCCGCGGTGGTCCACTTATCTCAAGGGATCGCTCGTCACGACACCGCTACGATCTCGGGGGCCGAGACCGCGATCGAAACGGCTTGCATTCGACTCGGGATCTGGCAGAACTACCACTAGATCTGGTTGGCCGCTGCTCCCCCGAGGTGCCGCTGCCGGACGCCCACGTCGCTCAACAGGCGGGCCGGGCCGTGACCCATATCGCTCGGGCCCGGTGATCCCGTCGCCGTTCTCCTCACTACCGCTCGCGGCGTCGAGCACGTCGGCGACAGCTCCAGGTGATCACGGAGTTGGACGGGCAGCGGAAGCGTTTCCTGCGGGGCGTGTCGCGTCCAGCAGGATGCTCTTCGGGCCGAGTGGCAGATGAAGGAGAATGGTTGAACAATGATTCCGGTGCGGCGACAAGGTATCTGTGCATGCGTTCTGCTCACAATCGCGTCGGCTGGGTGCGGAAGAGTCGCTACGTCAAGTTCGACAAGCAAATCAAGGGTGTCTGCGACTTCACCTTCTTCGACCACGACAGTCAATCCAGCCACTTTGGTAGCCGAGGCCCACCTTCTGCCGTGGGATCTCCCGGCTCCGGTGTACAGGACCATGGCCTCTGCTGTGAACGGGCGACTCTTCGTTCTCGGTGGAATAGATGCGGCTGGGGCGACTGTCGCGGGCATTGAAGAGGCAGATCCCGTGACGGGGACGGTGACAAGTGATGGAGCATTGGCCGAACCCACGCACGGTGCCACAGCATTTACGTTAGGGAGTCAGATCCTGGTGTTCGGCGGTGCGGGGACATCAGTCAGCGCCGACGTTCAAGGCTTTGACCCAACCACCGGCATCACGCAGATAGTCGGGCAGTTGCCTGGTCCTCGCGCCGACGTGGCTGGAGCCGCCCCTGGCAGCGAAGTCGTCCTTCTGGGCGGTTTCGACGGGAGTGGGCCTCTCCAAAGCGTGATCGCTTCGACCGACGGGAAGTCGTTCCACCCAATCGGTCAACTGGCTCTGGCGGTGAGATACCCAGCAGTGGCCGTCGATGGCGGAGAGGTCTATCTGTTCGGAGGTCTTTTGTCAGGAGCCGAGTACACGGGCGTCTTTACCACTGCCATCCAGCGCTTTGATCCGGCCACTGGTCAGTCCCAGGTCGTCGCAAGCCTTCCGTTTCCGTTGGCCCACGCGATGGCCACGGTGCTCGACGGACAGATCGTGCTCGTCGGCGGCTCCACCTCCTCGACAACGAGTGCCAACATCTACCGTTTCGATCCAGCCAACGACACACTTTCGCAAGTCGGTACGCTGCCGGAGCCCGTGACCGACGGTGCGCTTGTGACATTGGGACAGAGCGCATATTTGCTCGGTGGCATCTCATCTGGTCCCCTCGCGAGTGTCATCGCTATTGACCTAGGGACTCCATCTTCGTGACGGGTCGGCTGAGTGGGCGGCGGCACACGGCGTAGTCATCCATCCTGGGCGGCTTGCTGCGCGATGCGAGCGGGCCGGTGTCTTCGTAGTAGGAGCGTTACTGGGCGGATTGGCATTGACCGCCGACGCCAGGTGGTAGCGCACACCCGGAAGTTCAGGATGGTTTCAGGTGTCCAACGAGGTGTCGGGTGATGGCAGTAACCGTGGGCGATTCTTGAATCGCAATAGGCACGTTCGTTAAGATTTTCGTCCTCAAAGACCCCAAAAGCAGGTCGTTCCAGGTAAATGTCGGTATTCTCTTCCTGCACTCGGTCGGCAATGGGGGGCACCCAGATGGCCAGCAAAGCCTCGGTACTAGTGGCCGACGACGACGGCTCAGTCAGAGAGTCGCTCAAAAGCATCATCGAAGCGGCTGGTTATGAGGCCTTCGAGGCTGAAGACGGAGACGAGGCTCTGTCCGTTATGGGTGAGCGATCGATCGACCTTTTGCTCTTGGACCTCTCCATGCCGAAGTGCGACGGCCTGGGCGTCCTTGCCAGGATCACCCCGCCACCGCCGGTAGTCATCGTGTTGAGTGCCTTCGCCTACTTCTCCATGGAGGACGTTTCGGAACGCGCCAAGGGAAAGGTCTTTCGTTGCCTGTCTAAGCCGGTGTCGCCTCAGAAGCTCCTCGATACGATCGCCGAGGCAATCAGTTCGAACTAGGGCTTCATCCGCGACGGCTTCGAGCCCCGAATACTCAACCTGCCAGGTGGTAGTACTCCCACTGAAGCGCGCAAAGTTCTGATACCGGTTGCTCGAAGCTGAGGCCCGTTGCTATTCGCGACCGAGATGTTTGCGCGCAAGCCTCGATCTGAGGTGCTTCATCATGGGGTTACGCAAGCCCCGGCACTTGCGACCGGTTCCTGACGACTCTCGCCTCAGGCGTTCTCGGAAGGCTTCCTTCGACGTGCAGCCACCAGCAAGAGAAGTGCAACGGAGTTCACGGCTCCAAGAGACAGAGCGACAATGGCGATGGCATCCACGGTTGTCGAAGTGCCTGTCGAACCCTTGCCGGTGCTCGCGGATTGCGCTCCAGTTGAGGCGGTACCGACGCTCGGAGTCAGGGTGAGCACAGGTGCAGGAGTATCTGGTTCGGGCTGACCGGCCACGGGAACTTCGATCCAGCGCACGATCTCCCCCGACGAGTAGGTCTGAAGCGCCTTGAAGACGAGTGGACCGGGCTGGTCTGGGACCGATCCGGCAGCAACCGGGAAATCCTCGTACTGACCCTGTGAGATTCCTGCCGCCGTTGCGGTCCAGGTCACGTCGGAGACAACCTGGCTCACGGGGCCGTCGTCGGTCTGTACGGGCTTTGCCAAGTTCTGGGTGTGGACGGTCGCGTTCCACCCTGGGACAGGCAACACGTCCACGGTGAGCAGTGGCAGGTTGCTCGGAAAGAACACCTGCACGGCGACCGTGTTGGCGTTGTCGCGCTCGTTCGGCACCCGGAACGTCAGCTCCACGTCGGTGGAGCCCGCCGGAAGGGTGCTCGGGTGAACCGTGACGTGTCCCCATGCCGGGACAGCGCCGATCGTGGCGGCGACTGCGACCAAGGGCAGGGGCACGAGAAGGCGAATCCCCATTCGGCACCCCATGCCCAGCCCCGCCATGGCGAATCCTCCAACCGGCCCGATCTGGGTGTCAGACCGGCGCGAGCGGGAGGTTAGCCAACCTGGACTTTGAGAGGAGGCCACGAGGCACGAGGATTTGCCCGATGGCCCATCCTCGTGATGTGTTGATCCCGGTGATTCGGACCACGACTCCGAGACGCAGTCTCCTCGCAGCGGGGGTTCTCGTGACTACAGCCGTCTTGACTGCGTCATGCGGTGGTCCTCCTGCTCAACCTTCCACCGCCTCTGGGACGGTCGAGTCCCGTTCGATACCGGCGTCGGTGAGCACGGCTCCGCTCATGGACCAACAAGGTCGAACGGTCACCTTGTCGTCGTTTCGGGGCAAGGTCGTCATGCTCGTGCCCTTCCTCACCCTATGCAGCGACATCTGCCCAATGACTTCCGGCAACCTTCTCCAGGTCGAGCGTCCCCTTCAGGCATCGCATCTGGCCGACAAGGTGCAGATCATCGAGCTGAGCGTCGATCCGGGCCGCGACGATAGCGCCCGGCTTGCCGCCTACGCCCAGCTCACCAACGCGACCTGGGAGCTTGTGACCGAGTCACCTGCGACGTTGTCCCAAATCGATCACTTCTTCGGCTTCTGGTACCAGATCGTTCCCCAGGACACTCCGCCAGCCGTCGACTGGCTCACTGGTATGCCACTCACTTACGACGTGAACCACTCAGACGGCTACGTCCTGATCAGTCCTAACGGCAAAGAGCGCTACTCGACCG
>DAIQQK010000226.1:0-4097 GCA_036786835.1 Acidimicrobiales bacterium
GGTCCACTACATGGTGGACCCGCCCGATTTACACCACCTCAGGGGACGCCAACCTCAATGTCCCTACTGCTGGCGTTTCCGACCTGAGCGAGACTTCCCTCATGCCCCCATCGAAGCGGCCCATGACGAGCCGCTCCTACAAATGATGACGATCGACGCCGGGACACCGGCATGACCCTCGGCGAAACCCACTCGGACCCAACTGAGCGTCGGTCACGCCATGCAGCTATCTCGGCCTCGCTTGTCAACCGGACCGATGAAGAGCTGTTGGACCTGGAGCTCTCCGGCGAGGCACCCAGCGTCTGGAGCAGAAACGGCGTGACGCAGGTGGAAGGCCAACCCGTGTTCGTGAAACGGGTGCCGATCACTGCCACCGAGTGTGAGCATCCCTATTCGACGCGCAACCACTTCAACCTGCCCACCTTCTATCAGTACGGGGTGGGTTCAGCTGGCTTCGGGGCCTTCCGGGAGTTGGCGTCGCTCGAAGCCGTGACCGATTGGGTCCTGAGCGGCGAGACCTCGGCCTTCCCCCTCCTCTACCACCATCGGGTCCTTTCAGGGCACCCAGGCCCGTGGAGGGGACGAATGGGTCTTGAGGACTATGTCCGATACTGGGCCGACAACGATGCCGTCGAGCGAATGATGCGAGAGCGCGTCTCGGCAGACCACGAGCTGTGGCTATTCCTCGAGTATTTCCCCTGGACGGTCTCGGATTGGTTCATGCCGGCCAACCAGTCCCAGGTCGACTCCGTCATCTCGCAGATCTCCGACGCTGTCGGGGTCCTACGGCGTCACGGGTTCGTCCACTTCGACGCGCACCCGGCCAACATGGTGTTTGATGGCGACGCTCTGCACCTGGCCGACTTCGGCCTGGCCGTCGGTTCGGGATTCGAGCTCGCGCCTCTCGAGCGGAGCTTTCTTGCGGGACACCGTCATTATGACTTAGGTCTGGCCCTCTTCTCATTGGGTCTCATGCTGTCGATGCACATCCAACAGCAACCAGCCAAGGTGCGGGCGGACATCGATCACGCCTGTGACATCGCTAAGGATCCCGAGCACGTCCAGATCATCACGCGGCACGTCGAGCGATGCCGTCAAGTTGCCGAGATCGTGGAGCTTGCCCCTGAGTATGTAAGGGCCTTGGAACGCTTTTCGAATGTCATCGGCTACATGAGCGAATTCTTGGATCGGCTGCAGGTACACCCCCAAAAACATGCCGAATACCGCAATGCGGAGCTCCTCGCTCGGCTCCGAGCTGCAGGAGTATCGCATCTCGAAGAATCCGATCGATGAAGCTTGCGCATCTTCGGGTTGCGTGCAAAGGCGGTCCCGCTGCGGCGAGCCCCGGAGAGGTGCGAGCCGGGAGCCGCTGGGTCGGGGTGGGATTGCTAGTGGGCCGGGCGGCGTCGGCGTCGAGGGGTGGATGCTAGAGAGCCAGCGCGCGAGTCAGGGGCCGTTGGGTCGGGGCTGCTTAGAGGGCTGGGAGTTCTAGCTAGTTTCCGACCGCGATGCAACGATCGTTAGAGTGGTTTCGCCGTTGCCATTTTCCTCCGCTGGCAAAGGCCCCATTGGGGTGGGGTGCCGAGTATTGGCTGCTTGACTCAACCGAATACGAGGGCTCAGCAGAGTTAGGTCTCCGCTACGCCGCCCTCGGTCGAAGGGTTTCAAAACGTGAACTCGCTCTCAGGCTCTCGGGAAATCTCTTGGACGATGTTCTTGTCGCTGCCGGCGGGGTTGAACATGCGATCGAGGTGCTCAGACGGGCAGTTGAAGGTATCGGGCTTTGGATCGAAGAACAGGAAGTCAAAGCAGACCACCTGCCGTGGGTTGGGATCAGCACTGAAGCCACGAAGGAAGCCTGGTATGCGCTGGCAGACGTCGTCTCCTGGGCAAGAATCTTCGAGGAGAGATTGGAGAGGCCTTCGTTCAGGAAAAAGGGTCGAAACCAGGGTTTGGTTCCCGCCATCAGACCCGTTCGCCTGCGAAAACGAGCGGTGCAATTGCTGGATCACCTTCGAGGGGGACCCATTGGTGAAACGAGATTTGTAGCGAACTTCACGCTTCACGCCGCGCTTGTTCAGTCGCCATTCTCGGGGGCGAGGCTTGACTCTTCAGGCGTCATCACACTGCTCATCCCCGATGCTCCTGTGGCGCCGATCGCTCATTGGGATTTGTTCACTTGGAACGATGAACGTGACGGGATCGCATTCGCGGAGTGCCTTTGGCAGGCCGTTCAGGAGTTCGTCGACGACTTGCTGACTGCCTTCGAGAAGGCTGTGCCGAAACGACTCAGGAGTTGACTGCTGGTCGTTTCGATGATGGTGGACACCGAGCCACGTACGCGCTGGCCGGGCTGGTGTGACGTGGCAGACCTCAACCAGCGCCTCAGATCCGTCGTCCGCGTGAGGGCCGGTAGGCCATCAGGCCCGTCCGGGTTGCCATGTCTCGGCTCCCGACGGCTTGCGAGCCGGTTGCCCGACTGATCGGGGACGACGACGCCAACCCTGTCTAGCCGGGGCTGGCTCGGACGTCCGGGGTTCGAGTCCTATCTCCCCACTCACACGTAGTCGAAATCACAACGTTCCGGCTGTTCACGAGTCCTTTCGCGTGTCCGCTCGCTCCCCTGGGCGACACTGGCTCCGGTAGGTGGGCGACACCTCCTCCGGAATCGATGGTTCTTGGCTGTTAGGAACCTGCGGTGATGGTCCACAGGGGGACGGGAAGCGAAATTCCGCGCATTGGTGGCGAAGTCAACGGAGACAGTTTCCAGTGCGTGGAATCCAGCTCCTGGCGGGCGTCCCCAACGACGACGACTTGGCCGACCGGTGCCGTCTTGACGCATCGGGACACCAAGTTCACGAGAGACCCGAAGTAATCCCCGTCTCGGGCGATCACTTCACCAAAGCCGACCGCCCCGCGCGCCGGAGGCAGCCTGGGGTCCCCAGAGATTGAGTCGCAAAGGTCGAACGCTGTGTGACAGAGAGCAGTCACGTCGGTGGCAACAAACATGGCTTCGTCCCCGATCAACTTCACCACCCGGCCACCGTTTGTTGCCGCGGCGCTCCAAGCCGCCGACTCAAAGCCGAGTAGCGCGTCGACATGCTCGATCGGGCTCAGCTGTTCCGCCCACTCGGTGGATTCGACAAGGTCGACGAAACCCAAGGCGACTGTCACGCTGTCGAAGCGTCCAGCCTGGCGGGCAGCGCGATCTCGTTCGATAGCAAGGGCCATGTGTTTCGGAAATATGGCGGAGAACACCATCGGGATCTGTGCCGCCGATGCCTCGCCGATCGCCTCAGTCTCAGCGCCGTCCACGGAAGTCCGACGGACCTCGGAGACAAACATGCCGACAGCTGCCTCTGCGATTCTGGCGGCCGCTGCACCCATCACCCGGCTGAACTGCAGCGAGGCGGCTTCCCCGTAGAGGTTTACAGCGGCCTGGGCGCCGACAAAGATGCCGAAGATACTCTCATCGATAAATGGGGCGTCGGGGGAGGGTATCGGGATCCCGACCGCAATCAATGCCCGTTCGACGGCGCTTGTGTCGAGCCTCGCCCGTTCGGCCGCCTCACGAAGGGTCATCAGCCGGCGGTCATTCACCCAAGCGATGCTAGGCAGATCGCAGCGGCATGCCGTCGTCAGCCCAAGGGCCGGTCAGTAGATGGGCCGGCTAACCGGCGATCCGGGGTAGTTCCGTCGCGCTTATGTGACCGACCAATTTGGGCCACGGTCAAAGGCGTCGACGGAGAGGATCTGCGGCGTTCAACAGAATCGTTTGGAGTTCTTCGGTGCCATGCGAATGGTGGCCGCAGCCTGGTTTTGGTCCCGTTGTGCATGTTCAAGCGGTGACGGATCACACTCGAACCCGAGGGAGTAGGTAAAACGACACGCTTGTGTTTTACTGAAGCAGGACGGTCCAAATCCCGATCAGGGATCCTGTGAAGGCAGGCTTCGGTACAACCTGTCGATTCGGGTCCAGAATTCACGGTTTAAACGTTGTCCGCTCACCTCCACCGATCGGTGGAGAGAAAGCAAGGACCAGCACGCGAAGCGGCACCAAAACGCCGCGCAAGGGACCGGGCGAGGGGCACCGGGGC
>DAIQQK010000227.1:0-4080 GCA_036786835.1 Acidimicrobiales bacterium
CGGCGTTGCAAGGGGTCTGGATATGGAACCAGCGGGCGGATGAGCAGCCAGACGAGTCTTCTTCGGTTCATAGACACCCAGCATCCCGTCTGGGTGTGTCGTGCGACGAAAGATACTGGCAGGTGGGGGTAATGCTGAGCACTAACGGCTCGGGCGAGCAGGGTAGGTACCCTTGGCCCGATCCTCCTAACAGCGGTAAAGCTCGGAGAGTCGCCTAACTGGCTGGCGCGTTCGTCAGGATCAGCGATCCCAATCCCAGCCCTCCCCGGTCTGCCACAGCGGCACACAGCTGCTGAGAATCACACGCGATCTGCTCGATCGCTCCTACGGAACTTCCATTCGTCTGAGCGATCGGGACAGCTTGCCAATTGGACCCACCGTCGTGAGTGACATAGACGCCGTTACCGGCGACCCAACAGACGAGAGAGGTGCTGCAGCTCACGGAACCTGCGGCAGGTGCCGCCACAACCGTCCACGTTGACCCGCGGGTGGATTTGAGAAGGCCGCCGCTGCGCCCGGCAGTCATCAGCCAGCACGAATCAATGTCCGGGCAACTGATGGGGGCAGAAAGTACGCCGACACCTGGGATCTGGGCTTCCGTCCAGGTGTTTCCGCCGTCTGTCGTTGCCCACGCATCGACCCAGTCGTTGAGTCCGAGGTAGGTCCACTTGGCCACAGCGGTGCAGTCGCTCGTCGAGGGACAGGCCATCGAGACGTTGTCGCCGGCACTCATCCCGACCTGTCCGGACAACTCGTCGGTCCGCTCGGGGAGGTGGACCGAGGTCCAGGTGGCTCCGCCGTCAGTGGTCCTGAGGAAGACGAGCTCGTCGGCGCCTCCGGGAGGCGAAGAGATGTTGACCATCGACTGACCGATAGCGAAACAAGTCCGAGGTGACAAGCAATGCACGCCATCGATCGCTCCTAGCCAGTAGGTCGTCTCAGCGGGGAATTGCTGGTAGGCCGGTATCTCCGAAACTTCGACAGGAAGAGGCACGGGTCCGACCGACCAAGTAGTGCCTTCGTCGGTCGAGACGAGCAGCTCTGGGTCGCGCGACGGCTTCTTGGCGAGCGGATCTCCTGTCGCCGGGTCGAGCCGACCGGCCCCCACCGCACACCAGGTGGGCACGGGGCAGGAGACGGCCGTCGTCGCAGCGGTGTCCGCCGGGAGCGTCACAGGTGCCCAACTATGGCCTCCGTCCTTCGAGACGTAGACGTACCCACCCTGGTTGAAGTCGAGCCCATAGCCGGTCTCCAAGAAGCAGAGCGACTCGCTCACGCAGTGAACCCCTGCAATCCCATTCGGCCCGCTTTGAGGGCCGTTCGGTGCTCCGGTGGCCAGCTGGAACTGCGAACCCTCGAGGGCAGCGACGAGTTGCCATTTTGGAGCCCTTGAAGACGCTCCATTCGGAGCGCTGCCCTCCCGTTGGTGCGCGCTCTGTGTTTGTACCGACGCGACTACGAGGTATGCAGTCAGCGCCATGACTACCGGGACGACCAATGCTGCAATGATCAGCGGCCTCCGCCGGCGAGCCCTCAGCTTCTCGAGCACGACAGAAGGATGCGGACCTCCGTAGGGCACGACCGCACGCTCTTCTTCGATCGTCGTCGCCATCTCGGACAAGACGCGATCTCTCAGCTGGTCGCTTTGGACCTCGACCCCTTCGAAAAGGTCTTTCAGCATCTCAAGCTCGTCGGGCGCCGACTTCATGGCATGCTCCTTGGGTTTTTCCCGGGACACACACCATGTTCTTGCCCGGAGCCGAAGACGAGGTCCCGCAGGACGCGTCGCCCCCGTGCCACCCGGGAGTGAATCGTCCCGAGCTTCACATCCAGTGCGGCGGCTGCCTCGTCGTAGCTCAGGCCGACCACCCCGACGAGGTACAGGGCGTCACGTTGGTCTCCGTCGAGCTGGGCAAACGCACTTGTGACCCGCGCCATCTCGGCGGTGGCATCGAGGCGGTCGAGCAACGAGTCGGTCGGGTTGTCTTTGACTGGTGGCATCGATGCCGCCCTTTCATAGGCGGCGAGTTGGCGCAGCTCGCTTCGACGGTGCCTCCGCAGCACATTGGTCGCTATGCCATAGAGCCAGGGCCTCGCGTCATGCCGCAAGGTGTCGAAGGATCGACGGACTCGGAAGGCGACGGCGAATGTCTCAGCTACGAGGTCATCCGCGTCTGGGCCAACGCGCCTGGCCAAGTGGCGGTGGATCTCACGTAGATGGCGTTCCACAACAATGCCGAATCGCTCGGGGTCGAGGACGGACGCAGCGATCTCTTCGGCATCGGTGGGCGCGTGGGACCCAGAATCGGCCATCGACTGACTATTGCCCGCTGCAGATACTTGGGTCCCGCTTCTCAGTGAAAGCGCTGGTCTACCGTTGCTCGAATCCCTGGAGGCCGCCCCCAAGGGCGCCAGGGGAACAGCTCGGCTCCGCCCGAGCGTCTTTACTCTGCTGCGCTCGCCTGCACGATGGCACGCCAGGCCAACGGAAACCAACGATCGCGCAACGCACTCGAAAGAGCCATCAGGTCCCACGGCCTTCCGATCCGCTCGAGAAAGCACGGAACCATGTTTCGATGAGGCTCTGAGCACTGCCATCCGTCGTGGTCTGCGTAGTGGCCGTCGTATTGGACCCACGGTTCAATGAATACATCTCCGAAATTGTCCTGGTAGAACCCCGGACCCTCATTTGCGGTCACCAAGGAGGGGAACATCCGCACTGCCATCACTTCGTTCACGATGCTGTCGTACACCTGCGCCATTTCGAGGGCGGCCGCCAGGTCAAGGAGAACCGAAGCAAGGAACGAATCTGGACGGCGGGGCGATCCCGGAGCCGTGATACCACTAACAAGTACCGGGACGATCTCTTCGCCGGCCGGTGTCCAGGGTTGAGCCAGCCCAGGCTTGCCAGGGTCGTAATGATCGACGAGCCAAACGCAGATTTCTTGAAGCCACTTGCGGGCGAGTTCTTTGTCAATCTGGTACACGAGAAGAGCGGAAGGTGGCACTGACACGGCCCAATGATCTGAGATAGGATGGGAAGCTCCGGGTTGACGCTCGATGAACTTTGCACAGAACTTTGCGATTTCGAGCCGTAAAGCCTCGTCTTCTGTTGCCAGACCTGCTAATCCCAGCAGTTCGAGAATCCGTAAGCACCGTACGGGGTAGACCACGAAATCACCGAACGATGCGGTCGCCATCACGAATTCGACTGGATCATCAGGAAACCCCATGATTTCGTCGAACAGACTTGCGCCGTAAAACGTGAGGAGACCCCTTCCCGTATCGGCCACTGCGACGATGTCATCGGGAACGGGGTCCGAGTTGTTACATCTGGCCCAAGCCGCGCGAACGACATGAGCACCGACCAATGTGGCGAGATCTTTTCGCCCGCTCATGGCGAGTCTGTGAGCGAGGACGAACGCCGAGAGCGCGGCACGCCAAATGCCCGTTGTGGTGCCGACCGGATTCGCCCACGAGCGCGACATCGCTTCTAGGTTCGATTCTGTAAACGTCCCTTCATAGATCGCTGCTACTGCACCGAGCAATGGGGCGTCCGGCTCACCTGCGAGGCCCGCCTCCGGTGAATCGGTCATCATCGATAGGAGGTTGTCGAGCTGCCAAACCTCGAACTCCCACCCGTCGGTGTCGACGTGCTGTTTGTAGTTCTGCGCCTCTGTGGGAGCTAGGCCAACAAGGCGGCCTGTAAGAGCGAGCACCGCGTGTCGATGAAGGCTCAGATCATCGGATGGATGACTGAGGGTTGAAAGCCGAATCGTCTCTATCTGCTCCCTCACTGCATGCCATCCCGAAGCGTTTATGTTGCCCGCCTTTGTTTGAATCGCGTATTGATGTGGAGCGCCATCGACGAGGCGCTTTGCGATAAAGTCCTTTCCGAACTCTGCGATGCCATGAAGCAAGTGAACGTCGTAGAAACCGTTTGCCCTCAGGATTGCGGCGAAGGCATCGAAAAATTCAGGCTCGGAGAGGGTGCCCAGGAAGTTCGCGACGACGTCGTTTAGCAAAGAACTCCTGGCGCTTTCGCTCGATGAACTCATCGATTCTCCTCTGATCCTCTTC
>DAIQQK010000228.1:0-4078 GCA_036786835.1 Acidimicrobiales bacterium
AGAGCAGTTGGCTTACAACCAGCAGGTCGGGGGTTCGAGTCCCTCAGCGCCCACCGGCAGTGGGAACACAAAAGGAAGGCAGGGAGCGGCGGGACGGCCGGAAGCCGGACAGGGAGGGCAGACGGGGGGGGTCAACCTTGAGGGGGCGAGTCCGAGCCCAACTTTGCGTCAATCTGCGAAGCCCAAGTCCGGGTGGCTGAAGGGCACCCCCTTTTCGCCGACTCTCACCGGACCAGAGAGAAGGGCCATCGACTACACGTCCTGTGGTGTCTTCACCGGCCATGCCCTCGACGTGGGTGACGACTTCGGCGTTGGATTCGTTTCTGGCTCGCTCGAACGTTACTCGGAGGAAGTGGTCATTTCGTCGCCGATGTGTTGGAGAGCACCAAAGTCTTCGCCGCAGTGTCATAGTGAGCCATGTACACCGGGCCAAGGGCATAAGGCTGATTCGGTCTGAACGAGATTGGTGTACTTGATCCGGGAATCAAGACGTCGTGGAGTCCTTCTCCGGCGCGGACAAAGCTCGCAACAGTCAGATGCTTGCCGGCAGCGGTCGCGATGGCCGAGAACAGAGCGAGATCGGTGCACGCTTGCTCAACTCCGGTCCAAGTGGCCTGAGAAGTGGGGAGCGCGGCGCTGTAGGCATTGATGTGGTCGGACGGATAGGCCTTCCGAACGATGCTTACGCAGTGTTGGATTCCAGAATTGCTCCAGACCGACGCGCCAGTTGGGACCGGGCTGGCGGCGACGACATTCGTGAGGTACGTCGCTGCATCACTGCCAGCCGATCCCGCGAGGCCGCCTTCGGCCGTGGCTATCCAAGGAGGGTTGTAGGTACTCTGGATCGAGGTCAACGCCTCAGGCCAGACGGCTGAGCCGTTTCCCACTGCGAGGACTTCGTTGACTCCATCGGATTGGAATTTTTGTGCGATCACCGCGACCTGCTCGTTCTCCGCGGGAAGGTCACCGAGCGGCGCAGAGTTGACTGCGGTGACCACAACGGGCACGTGAAGCTTCTTGAGTTCCGCTTGGTCGATCGTGACCTCTGGCTCGTCGACCGCCGCTGCAGCAAAGATTCCCACCTTCTTGTTCTTGAACACGCCCTGCTTTGCAAAGACCGAAAGCTGGAGCGGATCAAACGCCGACGCCGGTGGGGTTAGGGCGAAGTTCTGGGCCACACCTGTCGTAGCCGTGGTCGCAGGTTCCAGCGAATTGATCACCGAGACGCCGTGTTGCAGGTAACACGCTGGCTGGAGTGGAGCAATGGCCACAAACACCTGGTCGTCTTCGGTCATTTGGGTACAGGCCGTGGACCCCGCAGCGGTGCCCGTGGGATCGACCCCCAAGATGTACGGAACGATCCGACGTCCGTTGATTCCTCCGTGGGCATTCATGTTTGCAATGATGGCCATGTAAGCATCGGGCACGTTTCCCCAGTTGATGTTCACGCCCACCGCTTTGACGGCGGCGACATTGACATAAGGGACGCCGACGCGGATCGTGGACGCAGTCACACCCTGGGTTCTGTTCCCAGCAGCAGAAGCTGGACCGATTCCGAGGTATCCACAAAGTGCTACGACGATCGTTGCCGCGATGACCCCGTTGCGCCCCAGCATTGCTTCCCCCTTGCCTAGAGACACGGATTCACGTGACCGTAACCTAGGCCCGAGTCTCACTCAAGGGAGCCGACGGCGTCAGAGGTGGTTGCTAGCGGGCCACGACGGCGACGGCGCCCACGGGGCGACCGGAGATCGGCGGGGAGTGGGGGGCCGAATTTCTATTCCTCCCGAATCGGGGAGGTGAGCAGCCAGATGGTCGGTGCCAAGATCGCGACAAGGGTCAGGCCCATCGCGGTGGCGCCGATCGCGACCATCGGTGGCCACGTCAGGTGAGGTATCCAAGTATCAGCCAGCGATTTCGAGACAACGATGGCTCAATCACGGCACGAGCAGCCCAATGATCGGGGGTAGTGGATTCGTCGGGCAAGGGAGCTCTGGGCGGCCCGTTTGGGCCCAGGGTAAGGTTTGGGGAGTGACGCGACGTCGAGGAAGGACCTGGATAGGCGTCTTTGCGTTTGGAGTCGTTCTGTCGCTTGCACCCGTGTCGGTTGCGTACGCAGGTCAGTACATGGCGACTACACACCACAAAGCAACGACACACAAGTCGAAGCACCCCAAGCCCAAGGCCAAGCCCAAGGCCAAAGCCCCCAAACCCACGGGAGCTGCAACAACGGGCGCCGCGACCTGCCCGACGCTCGCTCAAGCCAATACTGCGCTCGGAGTCTCCTACAGCAACCTGATCAACACCCCAACGGCAGGCGGCGGGGTCAGCTGTGAGTACACCGGTCCAGGCGGGGAGGCCGGTGTCGTGATATTTGCGCACCAAAGCACGACGGTCTTCGCCGGGATGGTCTCCAACGCGGACGACAAGGTGACAGGGATGCAGCCGGTCTCTGGCGTCGGCGACGGGGCCTTCGTCCTCACCGTCGCCGGCCGTTCCATCGTGAACGCCTATTCCAATGCGAGCCGGACCGTTGTGGCGGCCCAAGCCTCGGGCGCCCTGGCCCCGGTCGAAGCTCTCGCGCGAGTCGCCCTTGCCGACAACTGACTGACACGAAGACTCAAGCCTCCCTATTGCGAGACGGTCGGACCACCGAAGTAAGTTTGGTTGGGGAACTGGGGTGGTAGTTGGGTGTCCGCCCCAACCTTCGTCGGCTGAATGGCGAAGGCTGGCAGATTCTTGGCCCAAGTGCTCGCAACGCCATGTGGTGGATCACCTTGGGGATTTAGTGCGCTTGGTAGCCTGTGGATGTTCCAGGAGATGGACCGATGACACCACTGGCGGCATACATCCTAGAACGGGCGCAAAAAGCGCATAGCGAGCAATGCTCCGAGGAGCAGTTCCTCACCGACTTTGATTCGCGTCTCCTGGGGGCCACCAAGGTTCGACTCCCGAGCATCATGACGGCGATGAGCGAGATCCGCCAGTGCGGCCTGTGGCCGTGGCCCGTTCAGTCCGAGGTCCCGACCACAGCAGAGAACGACCCGGAGCGAGACGAGCTCTCCGACCAGCGCCACGCCGTCGTGGCGGCAATGCGCGAAATTCTGGCTGCCAGCGACGACCTCACCTATCTGCTGAAACGCCTGGGATCAGATCTGGCTGATGGCATCGAGCAAGTCGAACGAGGAATGAGCGCATTGGACGTGACCGCATCCATGTGTCTGGCTGATCGTCGAGAGATCGTGAACGCGGCGGCCTCCCGGCTTCGGGCAGCTCGTCATGGCTTCCAGCGGGCTATGTTCCTCCTGGCCATTGCCGAAGGCAGTTCCCTCGCTGAAATTGGGCGGACCTGGCGAGTCTCCCGCCAGCTGGTCTCTCGCATGACGAAGGAGAAGGGTTAGGGCGAAGCGAACCGCGAGGTGGGCCGTCAGTCCGATTCGGTAGGCGTCAGTAGGTCGTAGGCCGTGCTCTTGACGCAGATGACGCATCGCGGAAAGGTCCGTCCGTCGGCCATCAAGATCTGCTTGCCGCATTCCGCGCAGGCGTAGACCCCGGCGATGGTGTTCTCATCCCCCGTGTTCGGCATGGCGCCACCACTCTTGGTCCCCGTGTGGACCTGGGCTTGACACCAGGAACGCTACCCCCGTTGCGACTGATCGATGCCCCCTGGGTGTCCCGCGGCATGCCAGTGCTGAGTGACGAGGTGGTTTAGGTTTCGAGCGGCACGATAAATGGGACGGCCATGACGGACAGGCCCTTGCACGAACGGCGGCGACGGCTGCCTCGCCAGGAGGCTGACTGGCCGGGTCGGTACACCCTCGATGGAGAAACCTGGGGTATCTGCGAGGTCCTCGACATATCCATCCTCGGGACGGGACTCGAGATCGTCGCGCCGCCCGCAGGCGAACTCATCGGACGCCAAATCACCGTCGAGGTCGAAACGCCCGCCGGCGCCTCAATCACGCTCCGCATGACCGGCGAGATTCGCAATGTGGCGATCGGACCCAAGGGCGGGACTCGGGTCGGGACCCAATTCGCCGATCTCTCCGAGACCGAACAGGCGATCCTCCACGTCTTA
>DAIQQK010000082.1:0-15103 GCA_036786835.1 Acidimicrobiales bacterium
AGACCTTCAAGGCTCTCACCGCCGCCAATGCAACTGCACTGGCCACGGGGGGCACCCTCACATGGAGCTCGAGCGGCGCCCACGTCACCGTCGGTGCGCCCACCCTCAGCTCGGGACCTGCCGGCGCGTGCCCGAGCAAGGACACGACAGAAACAGCCACCGGCACTGTCGTTTCCGGTGACGGCGTCGTTACCCACACCGGTGACACCTTCAAGACCACGGTGTGCATCGCATCGAATGGAAAGATCAAGAACGCCAAGGGCACTGTCATAGACCTGTAGCGAGACGGACGGCGGCGCCTGTTCTCACGACGCCAAGCCAAGAGGTGTGAAGTGAGACCCCACCCGAGTGAAGGGTGGGGTCTCACGCGCCCTGGGTTCTCCCGCTCAGTCCGAGCCGTGATGCGCTAGGACTCTTGCCGCCATCCAATCACTCGTACATTGACGACTAACGTGGGAACGTGGCTTACGGAAGGGCGGAAGCCAAAACTGACGATATCGGGGACAGTGTTTCGCGCGTCCTCCTCGTCGATGACCACGACGTCCTTCGTGCCGGCACCCGCCAAGTGCTCGAAACGTCGACGGAGATCGTAGTTGTGGGTGAGGCGGAAGACGGGCTTCGCGCTATCACCATGGTGGAGGATCTAGAGCCTGACGTCGTGCTCATCGACATACGGCTTCCAGATCGCAATGGTATTGACGTAGCTCGTCAGCTGGCGATCTCGCACCCGAGCACTCGGGTGGTGATCTTCTCCGCCTACGACGATTTTGCCTTTGTGCGTGCCGCGCTCGGCGTCGGTGTCGTCGGATACCTGTTGAAAACGATGTCACGTGATGATCTCGTCAAGGCCGTGGTGGAGGCGGGTCGGGGAACCACGGTGCTCGCCCCCGCGTTGTCCGAGCGCTTGGCCAGACAGCGCACGCTTCGGGCTAGGAACAGGCAACCTGCTCTGACCCGGCGGGAGGAGGAGGTTGTCGAACTGGTCGCACAAGGGCTCACCAACAGGGCGATTGCCGATCGCCTGGGCGTGAGTGTGCGAACGGCCGAGGGCCATCTCAACCATGCTCGGAGCAAGCTAGGAGTTGAATCTCGAACCGAGCTCGTCCGCCTGGTGTTGAGATACGGCGCTGTATCGGTTGCACAAGCAAGCGAAACTGAGCCCTAAGACCAAGGATGAGACCTCGGCAACGGCTATTGGCCGCCGGCCCAGCAGAGTGGGCCCCGTGAGACGAGGTCGTTTGGGAATATGGCGCCGTGGAGGTGGAGCGTCATGCTGCATGACCCGGGCCGAGAGCGAAGTCGAGCGGTGCCGTGGAGAACGCACCGTCAGTCAAGGTCTTCTGGGAAGACGCCAGAGCGACAATTGGATCCGAAAGCCGTGCACGGAGCACCGATCGACAATAGGAATGAGGACGACTTCGCACCGCACACGTTGGAACTCGTCGCGAAACTGAGCAGAACTGCCGGCGACGCCGATCAACCTCTTGGCCATTGGATGCTGTTGATCACGGGATCGGCAAAGGTCGCCACATAGAACTTGGCCAAAGTGGGGTGACCCAGGTAGTTCACGAGGTTCATGTCTTGGGGCCCCTGGGCCAGGATCACGACAGCCTCGTTGCCTTGCACGGCGGCCATGATGGCGAGCTCTTTAGTTCCGGGACTTCCATCCGCACTGTTGACGGACTCGTGATACGCGATGCCGTACCCGAGGTGGTAGCCGACCCACGCTCCAGGGATGACATAGTCTGCGATCGCGTTGGGTGCGTTGTTCGCTTGGATTTGGGCGACGATCTGCTGGGCATCAAGTCCTTGTGAGCTCACACCCGCGATCTCGAGGGTTCCGAACTTGTCGCCACCCTTATTGTCGGTGTAGACGATCTCGGCCACGCTTGTCGTCTCGTCGCCGACCGCCGTGGTGACGTCGCTGTCCCCCGAAGCGAAGGGGCGGAAAGAGACGCCCGAGGCCGGGATCGTCATGAGTGGCACGTTCTCGACGGGCGCGGCCCCTTCGGGGGCGTCGCAGGTGATCTGGATGCAAGGACGTGGCGGCGTGGGTTTCAAGACCACGCCCAGGACGATGAGCAGCGCGGACAATGCTGCCAACCCGCTGACGACGACCGCCAAGAGGTGGCGATGCCCGAGCCTCCGGGTGGCCGCGACCTGCTCGCGTGTGGCCGAGGCGAATCCGGACCAGTGGCCTGGCCGTGGTGAGTCCGGGGCCAGCGTCGGCCAGGCCTCGCCGGCCAAGGGCTGTTCCCCCGATTCGGGTTCGGTCATGGCTCGTCGTTCCCGAGTTCGGAAGTGTCAGACCCCGACGGTGCAGATGACGCGTGGGTAGCGACGGCTCGGGCTGTCGACCGGCGACGCTGCGATCGGGCGGTCGCGTGTTCGGCCACCCCGCAATGCGGACAGAACGGCATGGCCGGCACGACATGTTGGCAATGGGGGCAGACCCGCGGGGATCCGACACTCACCGCACCGCCCTGGCGCGCCTCGTGGAGGAGGACGTGGTGGACACCGATGCGCACGGCCACCAGGGCCAGGCATACCGCCGTGAGATGGACGAGGAGCAGCACAGGGTCAGACAATCCGGCCACGTCAGTGAAGCCCACACCGACCTGGATGGCGAGCGCCACCACCAAGGCCACGACCGGGGAGGCGAGCCAGCGTCCTCCCGCTGCTGACATGCCCCCCCGGCGCGACCACAGGGCGGCTCCCACGAACCCGGTGGTCGCCGCCGCCACCAACGGGACGCTCACGCCGCGAATCAGGGCTTCGGTGAGCAGGCTCAAGAACGGCTGGTGGGCACTGATGCCGTCGGAGAGCCGAGACGTCAGTTCGGCAAGGGTGGCTGCCAGGGTGAAGCCCAGTGCACCGGTCACACCGGCTGTGAAACCGTCGAGCGCCTCGGTCCGCGCTGTCCGCGCCAACCGCAGGAGGACGACAGGGACACACATGAGAACTTGTCCGACCACCGGTACGGCCACGGCTGCGTTCAGCGCCTGGCCACCGGTCAATGTGCCCGCAAGCTGCGGACGAAGGGCCTCGGTGACGACGGGTCCACCGATCAGGGCCCATCCCACGCCCAGTCCGGCACCCAGGCCGAACAAGACGATGGTGGGGATCAGGTAATTCGACTCGTAGGGGTCGACCTCGAAGATGTAGAGCTGAAACAAGAGGGGGACACCGAGGGCGCTGACCGCGATCAAGGGTGCCTCCAGGTCAGCCAGCGCCAAGATGACGAGCAAGGTGGCGATGAGACCGAAGGTCATGCGGAACGGAGACTTCGATCGGTGCCCCAACTGAGGGAGCAACGACGTGACGATCGACAGCCGTAACACCGACTCGTTGGGGAACGCCGCATAGGCATGTGGTCGTCGGGCCGCGACTTGCTCGGCCGGATGGGTGAGATGCGCCCCGCACACCCCGCAGAACGGACCGTCGGGGACCGCGTGGGCACAATACGGACACGTGAGCAATGGCAGTGCTGGCAGGTTGATGGGCGCGACGTCGGTCATCGGGTCACGACTTTCCCAGAAGGGATTGAAGGTCCCGGGCCAGGTTCCACACGTCGGGAGAGCCCACGCCGCTGGCCATGTCGTAGCCAGGGGTGGCGGCGTACACGGCGTTGCCACCCGTGGTGATGTCGTGGAACGGGGCGTACTTCTGGGGGCTAGCCGCTAGCCGGTACAGCCACTTGTTGGCTGCGCCCACCGGAGAGGTCCCCGAGCGGTGCAAATAGGTGTCGATCAGGGCGGTAAACCCCGCCCAAATGGGCGCTCCCACAGAGGTGCCGTTGCCGCCTGGGACTTTGTGCCCGCTCTCGAAATCGGCCACCGGGGTCACCGGGTCGGCCAAAGCGGCCACGTCGGGGACCTCCCGACAGCCGGAGGTGCTTGCGCACGGGTCGCCGACGCTGGAGAAGCTGGACGTACCCGGTCCGGTCTGGAACGAAGGCCGCGAGAACACCGAAGATTGCCCACCCCCGGTTCCCTGCGAGAGCAACGGCTCGGTCCACGTCGTCTCTCCCAGGTATGCGCCGTCATTGGCCACGCTTAGTGCGGTGCCTCCTACGCCGGTCACGGCTGGTAGCGAAGCGGGTGCCTGGACGCCGACGGCCGAATTGGCCAGCATGTCATCGAGACATTCCAGGCCGCCGCTGTCACCGCTCGAAGCGAATACCGTTGTTCCAGCAAGTTCGGCATTTGCAACAGCTTGGTTCATGGTGGCGAGGTCCGAAGGAGAGAAGTCCGCTTCGCAGACTCCGAGACTCAAGCTCCAGATTGCACCCTTATAGCGCGTGGCGGCTAGGTGAAAGGCGTCCTCGAAGATCACTGCGTCATTTTGCGACGAGACACCCGACAGTATGTTGAGATAGACGAGTTTTGCTGCCGGGGCGACCTCGTGGGCGACCTCGAGGTCCATCGGGGCCTCCTTGCCGCTGCCGGAGTTCTGACCGAGCTTGGACACCTGGAACGCTGGCGTCTTGTACGCCTTCTGGAAGCCCTGCAGATCGCCCTTGGCATATCCGTCGGTTTCGAAGAAGACGATCGTCTGGCCCTGCCCCTGATCGCCTTGCGATTCGAGCGGCGTGGCATCGTAGGCCTGCATCAGACCCGAAGGCGTGAGCCCACCGTCGGGCACATAGTCGTTGACGATCCTGCCGTACGAGCTGATCCTCCCGATTCCCGTCACCTCGCCCCGAAGTGAGGTGGGCACCTGGGGTTGTTGCCGAGTTGCATAGAAGAGTTGCCCGTTGGGCGCTCTGAAGTCGTCGACTGTGACCCCCAGACCCCGACCGAGCGCCGCCGGAGACCCGCTCAGCACACTCGTGGCCAGACCTGAGAGCCAACGAGCAGTGAGCTCATGTCGATCAGCCCATGTCAGTACTGTTGTGGGTCGAGTACTGGTCCGAAGATCCACGAGCACGTCCACGCTTCGAGCCCGGCTCTGACCGAGATCGACGGAATGCGTCAACAGCGCGCCCCACTTCGAAGACGACTCGTCGGTGCTCCGAGATGGCGCGGTGCCCGCTTCTACAGGTGGTGCCAATGCCACGATTGTTAGGGAGCCGAGTGCGGCGGCAAAGAAGAGGCGCGCCACCACCGGGATCGTCCGTCCGCGACCAGCTCCCGAACCGGTCGAGGTGGTGTCCGCAATGCCCCGTTGATCAGCGCCCGTGCCCACGAGGTCCCGCCCTTCGAACGAGGCCGAAAGCTAACAGCAGACGAATCACGAGTCAACGAGTCTGGGATCGACAACAGTCTCGTTGTTCGGAAACCGACCACAGGTCAGCGATCGTCACGTCAGGGTCAGAGGGGTTCCCGGAACTCCGATGTGCCAAGCTCGGTTCGCCAAAGCCCCATCTCGTCATCCAAGGCTGTTGGGGATTGCAGCCGGCCCAGCGATGCCCCGCCGAGCGTCCTCTGCGATTCCGAGCCCGCGGCACCACTGGGGCGGTCCACCCACGTCGGAGCCAGACCATCGGTCTGTTCGACGACATCTTCGCCTAGCTGACAACAACCGGATCGCACTGGCGCTGAGTCCCCATGCGGGGACAGGCAGAAGCGACCGCCGTGGCGCGCATCATGTGTGCCATCACCCCGGGCTTGAGCGGGTGGTCGCCTCCGTGTAACCCTTGATTCCCGGGTCGTCTGAGGCCCCGACTCCCTTGAGCCGCAACCCTCTTCCGAGTAAAGTCCGTGGGTCTAGTGCTGGTAAATGGCGCTAGGAGCACGGTTGGGGTCCTAGGGCTGACGGTCGTCCATAGGCGGGGTGGGGCGTGACAAAGGATTCAGGCGATGGCCGCAAGCGGCGCGGCCTTTTCATCAGTTACCGGCGCGGGGACACCAACGGCCAGGCCCGGGCCCTGCACGACCAGCTCGTCCGGCAGTTCGGAGCCGATCGCGTGTTCATGGACGTGGATTCGATTGCTCCTGGCGCCGACTTTCTCGAAAAGATCGAAGAGGCGATCGACTCGAGCGGGGCACTCCTGGTGCTCATCGGTCGGGACTGGATGGGCAGCGACGGACACAGTCTGGACGATCCCGGGGATTTCGTCCGTCTGGAAATCGACACGGCCATCAATCGGAACGTCCCGACCATCCCGATTCTCGTCGAGCGCACACCGATGCCAGATCCTTCAGCGCTTCCAGAGTCTCTACGCCCACTCACTCGGCGAAATGCCCTTGAGCTCGAGAACGGACGTTGGCAATTTGACGTCTCGCGTCTGGTGAGCGCAGTCGAGCCGCTGGTCGACCCCGGTACAGGTGCGGGTGCCGCTCCAACGGGATACCAAATGCCTCCGGAACGAAACGAAGAGGGTCAGCGCTCAGAACGACCCCGGTCGACGCGATCCCGTCGCTCTTTGGCCATTGGCGCTGGTGTCATCGCCGTCGTTGTTGCTCTCGTGATCGTCCTTCTTGGTTCATCGTCGTCAGGGCCAAAGCCAAGCGTGACGCCAGTGAGCGCGGCCACTCCGGTTGCCAAGGTCCCTTCAACTCGTTTGGCTGAGGCATTACTCACCTCTCGATTCACCCCGCAGTCATTGCCCAGTGGTACCTCGGCATCGAGTCCGGTGATGTCCAATATCCGCTACCCTGGCCTTGTAGCGAGTGTCTACGACGAGATAGCCGGTCCGGCGGCCGGTATCAACGTCTACTACGAGGTATTCGATAATTCCGGAGACGCCAGCGCATTCTTCGCGACGAGTCACGATGTCTCAGATCATGTCAATGTGATCGGGCCTTTCGATGCGCCCGGAGTGGGAGACTCTGTCAGATGCGCTAACGGTCATGAGCCCGCGTCCTCGTCGCAGGCCCCCCTTTGGGAGTCGAGCTGCCTGATGCTCAGTAGCAATGTGGGAACCTTCATCTCTGTCACGAACAACTCGGACAATCACAACACCGACGATCGTTTGGCGGCCACGCTTGCGGGCGACGCCATCCGTCAACTGGCACAGGTGGCCGGTAGCACAACCGACACGCCCGTCGAGCCACCCCCTGGATCCCTGGCCCCCGATGCGCAATTCGAGCAGATACTGAACCAACCATTTACCGTTGGCTGGCTACCGGCAGGTCTTTCGTCTCCCAGTGTCCAGGAACAGGACGTCGGGACGGGTGGGCCGACCGGGCTGATCAGCAACTCGCGAATTGTCGCCACGTTCAATGGATCGAATTCTCAGGACTTCCTCGATTTCTATGTCTTCGACTCGGGCCAGGACGCGCTGACCTGGTTCAATCCACCACCCACACCTGTCGGTTCGACGAAGACCGGAGCGATCAACTCATCGGGATTCTCTCAACAGTCCGCCTGTGGCGAATACGTGGAGCCACCGGCGAATGGATCGACGCAAGAGGTCAACCTGTCCGAGTGCGACATCTTATGGGGCAATATCGTGATCGCTGCGAATGTTCCGAGCACGTCAGCCACACAGACCGAGTCCGACTATCTGGCGGTCAATTTGGCTCGAGCAGGGCTCATCTATGTGGACGAGATTGATCACGCCTAGCGCGTCTATCGATGCCGGGAGGAAGTTGGCCGTCCCGACATTCGAACCGGCTTTCGATGAACACTGAGTCCGTAATCATTGCTCAGAAACGCCTTCGAATTACCTCGATTCACCGCGATTGATCATGACCGTTTGCAACAAGTATCCGTGTCACTGGAGTGGTTACGGATTGCCGGAGCCGGGGAAGACTTAGGCCGTGGGCCACCGCGACGAGATCGCAAGAGCTATCCACGAGGATTATGTGCGGCGTCGCCACGGCGAGGGCCGGCACTCGGATGACGACCCTTCTCTAGCTCCGTGGGAGGACCTGCCCGAGACGCTACGCGAATCAAACCGGCATCAAGCCGACGACATCGACCGCAAGTTGATCGCCGTGTCCTGTGAAGTGACTAGTGGTGAGAATGGCACCCATCCGCCCGTCGAGTTTACCGACCCGGAGGTGGAGAAGCTGGCGAAACTCGAACATGAACGTTGGGTAGAGGAGCGACTGGCATCGGGTTGGAGCGTCGCGCTTACCAAGGACGTCGACGCCAAACAGACGCCATACTTGGTTCCGTGGGAGGACCTTTCTGAAGAGGTTCGCGATCTCGACCGCGATACCGTCAGGAAGATTCCTCAGTTCCTGGCCACCTTGGGATTCGCTGTTGTCCGCCGGAACCAATCACCGTCGTCTGAAACTTGAACCGGTTCGAGCTGGCGTCCGGCCCGGTGTTCCCGATGGCCCGCCGGTTCGGGATCAGCTGAAGTCGTTCACTGCCCAAACATGGTGAAGTGAGATTTCACGCGGGATGGACCGGCGGTCTGACCACGCCGTGGCAGGAGGGACACGACCACGTCGATGGAGGGGACACGCCGGCCTCTTGCATGGAGCGGCGGGGGGGAGAATCCATCGGGACGATGACGTAGTCTTCATCGGCCAGCACGCGCGAAAAGTCCCTCATGGCCTGACGGTCCCTCTCCCGAATGGGGTCGTCCAGGCACTGCCAGCAGATGAGGTACGGGTTCGTCCGAAGTTTCACGTCCCTGACCGGCGCGTAGGTCCACCCCGCTGCCAACCGCTCAGCGATCCAACGGTCGTGCTCGAGTTGCGCCAAATGCTCTACTTGTTCCGGGGTGAACTCAAAGGCTTTCGGCTCGGCGTCCTGCGCTTGTACAAAGGTGTACCCGATCTGCTCGATCTTTCTCTCGAAATCGGCTACCTGCTTGCGGTTCGACTCTTGTAGATCTTCGGGAAGCGTGTCCCATGGCTCCATCGAGGGATCATTCTCCTCACCCTCCTCGCGACGGTGACGCACATAGGACCGGTGCACGCGCCGGGCGAGATCCTCGTGGAGGCCCGGGCTTCTGAGGACGAGCTCGACCCAGTGTTCGCAAACCTCATCCAGCACCGAAAAGCCGCGGACGTTTTGGAGTACTCCTCTGCCGGCCAGGTCAAGCAATGGGGCCGTATCCTTGCGTCCGGTAGTACAGACGACGATGGGAGTTTCGTGTGGCAGTCGCCTGCGCAGCTTCATGCTGGTCCGAAGACCGGCAGCGTCGTCTACCGGACAGACGACCGCCGTAGTGGGAATCGGCAGAGGACCGCTGGCGGGATGTGCGAACGGATCCGAGTGGGGATCCCATGGATCGCGTGCAAGGGCCAACAGATCACAAGCTCTTGCAAGCCGGGGACGCCATTCATGGATCTCTTTCACCCGAACCTGAGCATCAACGTCCACAAGGACGATCTGAAGCCGGGGCCCCTCTTCGCCATGTTCGATCTCCCACCAGTGTGCGGCTTCCATGACCAGATTGACTGCGACGAATCCTGCCCCCATGACGAGGAGACAGGGCGGTCTCCCATCGTCGGAGTGGCGCAGCAGGCGTCCCTCTTGAATCAGCGCCCGGGGTCCCTCCTGGAAGATGTTGAAGAACCGATACTGGACGATGTCCCTATTGGGCTCGAAAGCTGCAGATTGGTCCAAGAGCACGCTCAGATCCTTGTCGTGGACATTGACGTAGCAGGTGAGCTGCCTCTTCTCGTCGATCAAGGTGTTGGAATGCACTGCGACTTCGGCATTGATCCCGTCGTCTCCGCTGACTGCCACGAGATAGCGTGCCTTTTGGATATTGGCCCGCTTGAGCACGACAGGATCAGTAGCGTCCCCCTTGATCACCGGGACACCGAGCTGGCGGCATTCTTCGATGTCCGATACCAACGGGTCGTGATCGATCACCACGACCCGAGTACCGTGCCGGCGGAACGTCGTGGTGAGGCGCATGCCGACGCGCCCGGCACCACAGACGACCCAGTGGTTGCGGTACCAACCGTAGACACGCAGCTGCGTGAGCTGTTCTGTGAAGATCGAGGAGATCGCACCGAGTCCCGCAAGCAGCAAGGTGAAGGGTGCAAGCCAGCGCGCAACTTCAAGGTAGCCAGACAGCGGGAAGTCGGCAGGCGGGCTCGCGAAGCGAAAGAGACCCACGGCGTAGTAGAAGCGGTCAGGCCATGGTATCGGTTGCGGTGGCGAATGGGTCCCCGTGGCCGGCAGCCTGGTGTGCGCCAATCCGATCATGCCGAGGATCAGAGCGATCAGCGCCAGGATGGCGATGATCCGCCAGCGCATCCCCCGATAGGTGTTGCGGGCCGAACGCCAGCTCCACTTGCGAGAAGTGTGATCGATGCCAACCAATTCCGCTGCTGAGGTCATGGATCCCCCGGACGTCAGAGTCAGCTCTCGCATCCCGCCAGCGGCAAAGATGATATGCAGGAGGAGAGCACCGACGCCATCGATCGGCATTGTGGTTCGATGGGCGAGACCGTGGGTTGGAGGCTCCCTCGGAAGCGCTCAACAGGTGGAGGCTCGGAGTGCGTAACCGATCACCGCGCCGGGGCCGAAGCTCGTTGGCGTCCCGTCGGGAACGGGTGAGGGACCCGGGCGCGGGCAGCTGCGAAGTGGCGATCACACAGATGACCGCAACTCTGCAATGTCCTGACTGTCAGTCCGAGAGCGTCGAAAGGGCGAACTCACTCCGGCCGGGACGGCAGCTCGCCGGTGCCGGACGACATCCATGCGGCGCCGGCTTGCCCCATCACTGCTCCTAGCCGTAGAGGCGTGCATGTGGGTAGTTCTACCGGTCCGCCTGGGGTAGTCCCGTCGATCGCTCAAAGGGTTCTTTCCCTCTCTGGGAACGCCCGGGTGGATGGGCGAGGATCCTCCTATCGCCAAATATCGAGCCAATGGAGGCAGATGATGACCGACGTAATTACCTCGGGAGCCGGCATAGCGCCGGCGACGGTCCAGGTGTCCTGCCCCGGTTGCAAGACCGGCAACCAGGTACCCCTGGGCGCCACGCGGGTCGTTTGCCCAAACTGCGCCCAGGCCATCGTCTTTCGTAAATGCCCCGCGACCGGAAAGGGTTTCCCAGTCCTGGAGTCGTGGGCCACGTGGTCGCATCCCGGCTGCCCAAACCGTCACGCAGTGGCAACGACGAGCAACGCTCGGACTATCGCTAGCCGTGGAAAGAAGCGGGCGAGATCGAGGACGAGCTTCAAGGCTGCATCGGGATTCATCCTCGTCGGTCTCGTGATCAGTGTCTTGGCTGTGATCGTCTATCTGCAGCCCCCGTCGGCGACGTGCAATGGCCAGACGATGGCGCCTGGGGACACGTGTGTCGTCACGGGCGGAAGCAACCCCGGGACGTTCGATTTCCATCAGATGCTGTCTCAGTCCACCGGGGGGAACGTCGGCTTCCTCGTTGTCTTTTCTCTCATCGCTGCGTTGCTGGTGGTGCCGGGCATCGTGATGGTGCACTCGACATGGCGGAGTCGTCGCAGGACTCGCATAGAAACTTCGTGAATAGCGCGGACGCGGAGGTGTAAGAGATCGACTGCCTGTGTCACAATTGTCGGGCTGGTGCCGAAGAGGACGGCAAGCGGGATATCGGTCTCGGGTAGAGCGGGCGAACAGGAGATCAGGTGAGCTCAGGCGGGACCGTTGATTCGAAGATGGCGGAAGGGGAGGGTTCCGGAGCAGGACCTTCGGCCCCGACGGCCGGGGCGCCGATACATCACGACGCGTTCGTCTCGTATGCGAGGCGACCCACCGACCAAGTCTTTGTTGACGAGCTCTGTCGTGAACTCGAACTCCGGGGTAAGCGAGTGTGGGTCGATCGAGCCGACATCCCCCCAGGGGCTGATTGGCTCGCCCGCATCACCCGGGGGATCGAAGGAGCCTCGTCACTGCTGTTCGTCCTGAGCCCCGACTCTGCAGCGTCGTCGGTGTGTCGGCAAGAGCTCGAGATCGCCCTCCAACAGAACAAGCGGATCATCCCGATCCTGCACAGGCGTGTGGATGTCAACGAGCTGCCGCCCGCCTTGGCAAAGCTCAACTGGATCCCGTTTACCGACGAGGACGATCGTTCGCAAGCGTTGGAAAAGGTGCTCGAGGCGATCGAGACCGATTTGGAATGGCGCGACGCCCACACCCGATTGGGGGCGCGAGCAAGCGAGTGGGCGAGCGCGGGTCACGACAAGAGCTTCCTCTTGCGGGGCAGTGACCTCCGGGCAGCCGAAGATTGGTACCAGGGGAAAGACCAACATAAAGAGTCACCGACGGTCCAGCAGGTCGAGTACCTGATGGCCAGCCGCCGGGCCGCAACCGGGCGGCAGAGGACGGTTCTGGGCGGGATATCCCTGGCCCTGGTCATCTCCATCGTGCTGGGCGTGTTCGCCCTCGTGCAGCGTAACCAGGCCGTTCATCAGTCCAAGGTTGCCCTCTCCGGCGAACTTGCCAGCGAATCGAGCGCTGCGTTGGGATCCAACGTATTGATCGGAAGCCTCCTCAGCATGGAGGCCTACGCCCGTGCACCAACCGTTCAGGCCCGCAGTGCCATGGTCGGCGCCATCGAGCAGCCCCTCGAGGCCGTCTTCGCCCCAGCCGTCGGCGAGATCAATGCCATTGCCTACGACCCAATCGGACACGTCCTGGCCGTCGGCGGGCGGAACGGTGCCGCGTTGTGGGACACGGTGACGGACACGACGGTAGGGCGGCCTTTCGATTCAGGCCAACTCGTCAACGCCGTCGCCTTCAGCCCCGATGGTTCATTGTTGGCAGTGGGACAGGCCAACGGGTTCACCGCAGTGTTCACAGTTTCGTCTCGGTCGCTGTTCAGGCGCCTACCCGGCGACGGCAAGGCAGTCACCGGCGTGACGTTCACGCCCAACGGCTCGATGGTGGCGGGGGTCACCGGCGGAGGGGGCGTCTTCCTGTGGAACTTGTCGAGCGGGACGTCGAGTAACACCACGGTTGGGTCTAACACGGGATTGCTATCGGTCGCTGTCAGCCCGGATGGATCGCTGCTGGCGGTCGGGGGAGCAGTAACGCTCTCCCAGGGAGGATCGAATGGCGTCGTCGAGGTCTATCCACTCACGGGAAGTGGGCAGGCCTCCAGACAGTTCACAGACGACGGCTCGGCGGTCCAACATGTCGCGTTCAACCAGAGCGGCTCCGTCCTGGCAGCGTCAGACGACAACGGGAATGTCTTCCTGTTGAACCCTGCGGACGAGCAGCAAACGGGAGTGATCCGGGTCGGCAACTCGGTGCCGGTGATCGCCTTCAACCCTTCGGGGACGCTCATTGCCACGGGCGACTCCCAAGGAACCGTCCGGCTGTGGAACACCACATCGCTTCAACAGGTGGGCGGATCCATGGCCGACGGTTCGATCGTCTACGGGCTCGCCTTCGCACCGGATGGCGCATCCCTGGCCTCGGGCGGTCTTGACGGCAACGTCGTCGTGTGGACGTCCTCAGGGAGGACGCCGTTGAGCAAGAGAATCACCGACCAGAGTGGCATTCAGGACTTATCGGTCAGCAGTGACGGCGCGTATGTCGCGACATCGAACATGGATGGCTCAGTGGATGTTTGGAACCTCCGGACCGCACGGCACGTCGATCACCTGGACGAGAGCCAGGACTCCCTGACGAGTGTGGAGTTCGTTCCGGGCTCGACGGTCCTGGCCGTAGGGTTGAGCGATGGCGACGTCGTTCTGTACGATGTCACGACCCGTAAGTCGATCGGTCAACTCCGTCAATCTGGGAGTGCAGTCAACCTCACTGCCTTCAGCTCCCAAGATGGAACGCTGGCAGTTGGACATGGAAACGGAGTCGTCTCGGTCTGGAACATCGGATCGAGGCGGATGATCGGATCCTTCCGCACTAAACGGGGTACGACCGGTGGGGTCACTGCCCTCGCCTTCAGCGCCAACGGAAGCGAGCTCGCAATGGCTACCGAGTCCAGCGGCGTCTACCTCTTCGATCCGATGTCGCCCCGCTCACCCGGCATTGGTGTCAACGTGGACGAGACCATCTTCAGCCTGTGCTTCAACCCGGACGGCTCAGTGCTGGCGGCCGGTGACGCCAACGGCAACGTGGAGCTGCTCGACCCCTCCAGCCACCGCATGATGGGGTCTCTCCCCGGCAGTGGAGACACCATTTACGGGATAGCGACGAGTCCCGACGGTCGCACCCTGGCGACGGTTGACTCCGGTGGTGACATCCGTTTTTGGGACCTTGGAACCCGGTTCCAGGTCGGCCCCACCCTCAGCGGGGGAACGGGGTCGCCGATCTTCAGCTTGGCCTTCACCTCGAATGGATCGGTGCTCGCGACCGGCGACCAGGCCGGCGACATCGTGCTGTGGCCGTCACTGCTGTGGAGCACCGACCTCGACGCCTTCAGTCATGACCTGTGCCCACGACTCCGGCAGAACCTCACGGCAGCTCAATGGAACCAATACGTGTCGGGCCAGCCGTACCACGCCACCTGCTCCGCCTTCCCGGCAGGGTAGATGGCCACAGTGACGGGGACAACCCCCTGCCCACCCGGGGACTGGACCTCTACGATGCCCTGACAGATGAGTCGCCGATGTCCCGACACATCACGGTGGATTGGTTGGTGGGCGAACGACACAACTTGGCTGACCAGTTGGGACAGACGCGTTGTTTGCGCCACCTCCCGCGCTATTCCTCTCGATTCGGCTCGTGTTTGCTCGCGGTCACAGCCCGCCTCCTACTTGCCCATGTGTGGGAGGTCGGACGGACTGGACGGGAGTGGTAGCAGGTGTCTTGCCGCGCACAAATGTGGTACCCGGCTGGAGTCGGTCGGGAGCTGCAACAGCCGCGAACGCTGCACCGACCAACACGGCAGCAAACAAGGTGGATGCGACGCGGACGACGGTGAATCGAGGTCGGGCGCGACGGGCTTCTCGAGCCCGCTGATCGGCAAAGCGACGTCGAAGCTCGGACCTGGACACACGCTCTGCGCGGAGGTTCCACAGCGACGCAATCGGGGCACAAAGGAACACGGCGCACTGGAGCGAGACGATAGAGATGAGGAGTATCGGCGGATGTGCTTTGAGTGACAGCAGGATCGCCGATACGGCCAACGCGATGGCCAGCAGGCTCTCCCATCGACTGACCCGGAGAGCTTTCCGTAGGCGGTGGGTTGCCGAACCGGTTTTTGCGGTTCTGAGGAACACGCCTTCCCGCCGCGCCATTCCCTCGACGCAGCCGCGCGCAGTTATCCAACTCGCGGACAAGCTGATGACCAAGGCTA
>DAIQQK010000229.1:0-4067 GCA_036786835.1 Acidimicrobiales bacterium
CTGCATCGCCCGCCGAGATACGAGTCTCGCGCAGATCGAACGCGACAACCGGCAAGGCGAAGGCCATGTATTCCATGGTCTTGTTCATGGTGGAGACGTCGTTCAATGGATTCTTGGGATCGGGCGAAATACCGACATCGGCGCTGGAAAGGATCGCGGAAACGTCCCCGTCCGGGATGCGCCCAGTGAACGTGACAAAGTCGGTGAGATTGAGCCGGTGGCTCTGCTCAACCAGGTCATCGAAGCAATCCCCGGATCCGATAAGGGTGAAGCTGATATCGCGGCGCCCAAGTCGGTGCACGACGTGATCAGCGATCTCCAATAGCAGGTCCACGCCATCCTGCGGTCCCATGACACCCAGGTATGCAGCGAGATGGGGCCTGGCCCGCCGGAGGCCTGGTTCCGCCGCGGTACGACTGAGTCGAGTCAGATCCGGCCCCGTCCGGACGACCGTCACGCGCGCTTGGGCGACGCCGTCGCGCTCCAGCGCGATCTGACGGTAGGAGTCGTTGGTGGCAATCACATGGTCCGCAGTCCGCATGGTGCGGCGCTCCATCAACCGCAACGCCCGGTAGACGAGCTTGTTTCCGTCCGGGAAGCGAGATTGGTAGAGCTCCGGACAGAGGTCGTGATGGTCGAAGACGAAAGCGGATCCGTTGAGCAGCCGAAAGATGATTCCGATCGGCCAGAAGAGATCTGGTGGGTTGCAGCTTTGAACGACAGTGAATCGACCGCTCCAACTCGCTCTCAGGCTCAGAAGGAGGGTGGCGAAGAACGAATAGGCGTACTCAATAACGAAGGAAGTGCTCGATCCACCTGGAGCATAGGGCCGGTACTTGAATAGGTCGACTCCGTTGAGCCTGGAATGGGTCGGGTCCCCAGGGGCCTTCGGACAGACCACTGCAACCTGGAAGCCCGCACCGACAAGCGACTGGCACTCGAGCCAGACGCGACGATCGAACGGCACCGACAGGTTCTGCACCAGTATGAGCACCCTCCCGCGCCCTCCAGGAGGCTCGGGTTCATTTGTGGGATGCTGCTGCTCCTCAGACGCCCGCCGAGCAGCCCGCGATTCGACCCTCTGACGATCGTGGGTCACCAGGCGAATCCCTCGTAGCCGTCCAGAGCCTCGAGCTCCGGCCCGAGACGACCATCGAGGTCAAGAATCCGCAGGGGCGGTGACGCGAGCAACGCCTCGATGACATGATCCGTCGAATGCGAGACAATCGCAATGTCGGCATCGGCAATAGCCTCCTCGGGACCATCGGTGAGGATACGCCTGAGGTGAGGAAGCCTGGACTCCACATACTGGCGATTAGAGCCGACGAGCGATGAGGGGTTCAGGACGGGATCGTGGATGCGGACTTCGTAGCCCTTGCCAAGCAGCGTCTCTGCAAGGTCGACGTAAGGGCTCTCACGGAGATCGTCGCTGTCCGGTTTGAAACTCAGCCCCAGCAGGGCAACCCTATTGCCCTCACCGGCAACGACGCGGTCGATGGCTTCGTCAATCGACAAGCGGTTGCTAGCCAGAACGCCTGACAACAGCGGTATGTCAACGCTCTCGGAGCGGGCCAGATAGAGCAGAGAGCGAAGGTCCTTCGGAAGGCAGGATCCGCCGAAGGCAAAACCGGGCCGTAGGTACTTGGGGGAGATATTGAGAGATGTGTCTTCGCAAAAAAGTTCCATGACTTCTCGGCTGTCGACACCCAGACGACTGAAGATCCGTCCCATGTCGTTCGCGAAGGAAATCTTCGTCGCGTGAAACGCATTGCATGCGTACTTCAGAGATTCAGCGGTACGGGGGTGCACGACTCGCAGTGGCGATCCGAGAAAAGAGAAGAGACGCGAGACCGCGTCGATTGCTCGAAGATCTGAGGCACCGATAACGGTGTACGGGGGTGCGAAGAAGTCTGCTACCCCGGTACCTTCCCGAAGAAACTCGGGGCACATCGCAACGTTGACATCTGGTCCGGAGTCCTGAAAGGCAGCCTGCAATATGGCGTTGACATCCTCAACCGTGCCTGGTGGAACCGTGCTCCGGATCACGACAGTGTGAAATGGCCGTGTCGACGCCGACTCCGTGAGCGCCTGCACGAGATCTTCCACGACGCGGTAGATGTAGGCGAGGTTGGTTTCGCCGCTCGTGGCGGATGGAGTGCCAACGCATAAGAGTGAGATGTCGGCATGGTCCAGCGCATCTGCAGGCCGAACGCTGGCGTGAAGCTTGCCCGACGCGACCGATTGGGATACCAGGGCTTGCAAGCCTGGCTCAACGATCGGACTGACCCCGCCTGAAAGGGCGGCAACCTTCACTTCGTCAGGATCGACACCCCAGACGTCATGACCATTGGCAGCAAGACAGGCAGCGGTGACGGTGCCGACATAGCCGAGACCGAAGATTGCGACCTTCATATCGTCACGAGTAGTCGTTGGGGGTGTGAACCCCCAGCTTTGTGGCGCCATACCTCAAGACGAGCGAGGGGAAGGCGATGAGATACACCGCCCATACCTTTGGTCAGGCGGTTTTACTCGTCGGGCGTTGCCCTCCAATAAGAAGGGTCCCCATAGTGGTCGGTCAGGAGACTTGACGGCGCCGACTGCTCGTGGGTTCGGGAGGAGTCCCTCGGGGGCTCTCAAGAGACCAGCCGGCACGCCGCGCCAGAGCAACCGCGGCCAGCTGCGAGTTGACGCCAAGCTTCTGGAGTATCGCCTTGATCTGTGAGCGCACGGTCGATATCGATACGAAAGCCCTCTTCGCGATGTCCTCGGCGCAATGACCTTCGATCAGCTCGGCGAGGACGACCTGTTCACGCTCAGTGAGCGCGGGAAAGAGCTCAAGGCGTTCCCGCCTGCGCTCCTCAGCCGGCGCCGAAGCCAGAGAGGCTGAGTGCCTTTGCGCGGACTCCGAAAGAAAGCGGCTCCTCAGAAGAACGGTAATCGTCCGGAAGAGTTCGTCGAAAGGCTCGCCATTATCGATGAGCGCCGAGGTTCCGGCCCTCAACCAGGCATTCGACCGATCACTATTGCCCGCCGCGTCGATGACACACACCTGGACGCCCTCTTGGCACACTCCGCCGATCAGTGCAGATCCAGCCGCGACATCGAGGGATCGGGCATCAAGAAGCATCAGATCCGGGCGCCAGCTGATCCCGCCTTCGATCGCTGGTTTGCTGGCCACGATATTCATCGTGGCAAAGCCGTATGTCTCCAGCGCGCTGGCTAAGGCATCAGCCAAGAGGTCGCTGCCGGCGACCAGGATTCGTGCAGGAATGCCCGATGGACCTGGCCGATTTTGGATCACGGCGGTCATGCCTTCTGTCCGCCTCGTGGGCTCGTGCGCCCGTCGGAACTCCGCGACGATGCCCAGACGTCTGCCGCATCGCTCTTGCTGGTGGCTGCATTTCCACCACTGGTGAATGTCACCGTTGCCCTACCGCCTATCAAAGCGAGACGGTCAACCTTTGCTCCCTACGGACCACGCCAATTTGGTCCGTAGATCATCACGCCGACTCGCACCGCGGATGATATCGGGGGCTTTCTGAAGGGTCAACCGGCGTGTGGCGAAGGACTAGTCGCTGAATGGATGTTGTATCGCGAGTGCGAGATGCGAGGTTGCGCCGCGAAATCCGCCGGATCAGATCACGATTTGTTGCTGAGCTTCTTTAGCTCGATAGGGTTTTGTTGTCTCTCCGTTGTGACGGAACGCCGTCAGTTGAGTCTTGTTGTTCATTTGTTGTTCGTACAACCCCTGCGACGGCGACCGTCGGGACTCCGAAACAGCCAGGATTCGCTGGTATAGGTCCTGGGCTGAGCCGCGCGCAACCAAATCGCGTTCTTGAATCCATTGCGTAGTCCGGGACCCAGGGCAGCACTTGAAAACAGACATGGCCTTCCGATGCCGGTAGGTCGGTCCGCACGACGATCGTTGGCGTTGACCACGGATTTCGTTGCCTCACTGAGCGTGTCGCACGTCGGAGAGCGGCGAGAACGCTTGCGCGATGAGGGATTGACAACTCCTCGAGGCCACTGATGTGAGGGCGGGGCACGACGACCCAACCGTCGAGCTC
>DAIQQK010000230.1:0-4033 GCA_036786835.1 Acidimicrobiales bacterium
GTGGCGATGACGGAGAACCACCCGGTGAGCAGTTGCTTCGGAACCACCGCGTCGGTGAGAAAGAACAGCGGGAAAAAGACGACGTAACACGCATTGACGGCTGCAGGACTGCCCGTCCTCAGTGCGACGGCGTAGGGGAAGCAAGTGAACGCCAGGCCCCAAAGGGCCGAGAAGCCGACGAATACCAACAGACCTGGTAGCCCGGTGGCAAAACGCACCCCGACGATGGCGCCGATGGCCAAGACGGGCAGGCAAAGGGCGGCGATCACTGCCACATCGGCCACCATCAGGCCGAGCAGGAGCGCGGATCGCCTGATAGGAGTCATGCACAGCCGGTCGAAGTACCCGCCTTGGATGTCGGTCACCAGCGCGGGGGCTCTCGACATTCCGGTGACGGCAAAGGCGATCGCCATTGGAAGGAGGAACGCCTTGTAGTCGAGGGCTGTGCCCGCCAACTTCTCCAGTGCCCCAAGGTTGACGCTGTAGAAGAAGGCCGGGACGAAGACCGCGGGAATGATCGCTCCAGGCTCCCTGGGGATCTGACGGAGGGCCCGTCCCGCTATTGCGCAGACGTCTTGGACGAACCCTGCTTCTCGCCCCATGACGCCCGCTGCCTCAACGGTGGTCATATGTGGACGACAGCTCGCTCGATTCGGGTCCCCGTCATCTCCATGAAGACGTCGTCCAGAGTCGGCGTCCGCATCGTGAGGCTCTTGATGTGCAGTCCCGTTCGGCCAAGAGCCATTGCGACCGTGCCCAGGGCAGCCGGTCCGTTAGGAGTGTTGACCGTGATCGTGCCATCGGCGCTCCACGAAGGCTCGAGCCCTTCGAAGGAACGGAGGGAATCGACGGCTTCGGCGCCATCCCCTTCTACCTCTGCCACGATCACGTCGTGGCCTACCGAGTGTCTGAGGGCGGAGGGCGAACCTTCCCCCACCAGACGACCGGAAGAGATGATTCCCACCCGATCCGCAAGGGTGTCGGCTTCTTCGAGGTACTGAGTGGTCAGGAAGATCGTCATGCCGAGCTCGCGGTTGAGCCGCCGGACCTCGGACCAGACCGCAGTCCGGCTGTGGGGGTCAAGTCCCGTCGTCGGCTCGTCGAGAAACAGAACCTCTGGGTTGTGGACCAAGGCGGCCGCCAGGTCGAGACGTCGCTTCATTCCTCCCGAATAGGTGCCGATACGCCGGTCGATGGCGGTACCGATGTCGACCAGGTCGAGGACCTCCGCGAGTCGCAACCGGATTTGTGCGGCGCCCAGACCGTAGAGGCGACCCTGCAGCGTGAGCAGTTCGCGCCCGGTCTGTCGGTCGTCAATCGCCGCATCCTGGAGCGCGACGCCGATCCGAACCCGGACCGATGTCGGATCTCCCACGACGTCACACCCAGCCACGGAGGCCGTCCCGGCACTGGGCTTCAGCAGCGTGCAGAGGATCCGTATGACCGTCGACTTGCCGGCCCCGTTGGGACCCAGGAATCCATAGATCTCCCCCCGCCGAACGCAGAGGTCGAGACCGTCGACTGCGACCGTCGAACCGAAACGACGGACGAGCCCTGCCGTACGAACAGCTGCGTCGACGGGATCGTGCTCTAGCGCGACCTGCGCTTCACTCTCGCTGACATACTGGACAGGATCGTTCATACTGCTAAGTATCTACTATCCTGACAAGTAGCGCAACCTATGTCCCTTCAACCACTCACGCCCGAGCGTCGGCGGCAACAGACCCGCGAGCACCTCCTCGCAGCCGCCGCCGAGGTCTTCGCCGAGCGGGGGTTCCATGGGGCATCACTGGACGAGGTAGCGGCTGTCGCCGGGTTCACGAAGGGAGCCGTGTACTCCAACTTCAAGAACAAGGAGGACCTCTTCCTCGCCTTGTTCAAGGCCAACTACGAGCGGGAGATGCAGGCGCTTCGAGCAACGCTCGAGGATTCCGAGGTCCCCCCTGAAGGTCGCATTTCGGACTTCGTCGCCTTGATCCGAGACGAGACGCGTCGGGCCGGAAACATGGGCTTGCTCTACCAGGAGTTCTGGCTCTACGCCGCCCGAAATCCGGCAGCCCGCGAAGAGCTGACGCGCATCGACGACGAAGGAGTGCAGGCGCTTTCCGAGATCATCGAGGCGGAGCGAGCCCGACAGGGCATTGAGCCATTGGAGTCGGCCGTTCAAGCCGCAAGGCTTATCGAGGTCCTCTTTCGCGGCATTGGGCAACTACGCGTCCTCCAACCGGACGTGGCCGATGACGAGCTCGTCGAAGCTGCCATTTCATTCGTGGCGCGCGGGCTCGGCGCTTCCATCGATTGATTGAGGCCACCGCCTGAGAGAGTCTTGGCAATCCGATTTGGCAATCAAATCAGCGGGACTAGCAAGACACTGACGCACGATCGGGACTAGAGAGCCAGTTCAGGACTACCGAAGAGGACGAGCTGGACCACCTGGACAAACAGGACGGGCCTCCGGAGCCGGTGACGCAGGTTCGAGTCCTGCCGGGGCGCCTCTGACCTGGATTCACACGCTGCCGGGGCGCCGAGTTTCTTGCCCAGGAACGTCAGGGCTCATTTCTGACGGCTGGACCCTCGCAAACCGCATTCCGTGTCGTGGACGAGTTCATCGTCTCTTCACCCACAGTCGCGAAGAGCCCTAATTGCTCTTGGGCATCGCACCCACCAAGGGGCCGTCGAGCTTCCTCACTTGTCATCATGGGTCTTGAGAACGGGAAAGACGCCCACCAACACATCTCCTCGGACGAGCGTCGCTGCTCGTCCAGATCGGACTCCTCGAACCCGGCCTCAAGCCCATCGTCGGTGCAGACCAGGATCGCTCGCTCGTTGATCGGGCCGTACCAGTGAATGGGGTCATCACCGGCGAGCGCTGAGGCTTCGTCGGTCCGATCGGGCTCAACGGGAGTCTCGCTCGCCCCACATCGGCTCCGGTCCCGGCGCATCTCCGGTTGCGAACCGTCTACCCTGGCGCCAGCAGGACAGAACCGGAGGAGGGGAGCCTTGGCGGTCACCGAGACCATCACGGTCCTATTCACCGACCTGGTCGGTTCGACCGAGATCAGCTACGCGATCAGTCCGGACGCCGCGGACAAGATGCTCCGGGCCCACTTCTCATTGCTGCGCCGAGCCATTGCCGTCTCCGGAGGGGTCGAGGTGAAGGGCCTCGGCGACGGGGTCATGGTCGTGTTCCGCAGCACCTCTGCCGCCCTGTCGTGCGCCGTGGCGATGCAGCAAGCCGTCCACCGAGACAATGTCGGCGCCCGCCATCAGCTGGGGCTGCGCATAGGACTCAGCGGCGGAGAGGCGACGATGGAGTCCAACGACTACTACGGCGACCCGGTGATAGAGGCAGCCCGGCTCTGTGCCCAGGCCGATGCCGGCCAGATCCTTGCCACGGACGCAGTCCGGGTGATGGGCGGTCGGCGCATCCCCTATCTCTTCGAGCAGCTCGGTCCGCTCGAGTTGAAGGGCCTCCCGGATCCCGTGGGGGTCCTCGACGTCCGTTGGGAGCCGCTCGATGAAATTACGGCCGAGAAGGGCGTGCCGCTCCCGGCGCGCCTGACACACGAACCGCTCACCGGAGTCGTCGCCCGCGAGACTGAGGCGGCGCGTCTGACTGACGCCTATAAGCGAGTGGCGGCCGGAGAAGGGCGCGCCGTGGTCCTCGTGTCGGGTGATGCCGGTGTCGGGAAGACGACACTGGTCGCCGAGGCCGCTCGGCGCGTCGCCAAGGAGGGCGCCTGCGTACTCCTGGGACGTTGCCAGGAAGACGTCAGCGCGTCCTACGCGCCGTTCGCCGAGGCGCTGCACCATTACGTGGCACATGCGCCCGAGCACGTGCTTCGAACTCACGTCGAGGCTCACGGCGGCGACATCGCATCGATGGTCCCCGCGCTCGGTCAACGACTCGGGGATATCCCGGCGCCGACAAGGACAGATCCCGACACCGAGCGTTACCTCCTCTATGGGGCGGTGGCAGGCCTTCTGACGGCCGCCTCCGCGCTCCAACCAACCGTGCTCGTGCTCGACGACA
>DAIQQK010000231.1:0-4026 GCA_036786835.1 Acidimicrobiales bacterium
CGGGGATGACGGGCAGCTTCATGAGGTTGAGGATCCCGACGGCCAGCACGTACCAGCGGCACGTCAGCTCGTCGCCGCCGCGGTCCGTGTGGATCTGCCACCGGGCCCTGTCCTCGTGCCACTCCGCGCGAGTCACCCCGGTGTGGAACAAACCGTCGTCCACGAGGTCGAACTGGTCGGCGATCGCCTCGAGGTGGGCCAGGATCTCCTCGCCGTAGGCGTAGCGGTGGACCGGGACGTAGTCGAGTTCCTCGAGCATCGGCAGGTAGATGTACGACTCGACGTCGCACATCACACGGGGGTAGCGGTTCCAGTACCAGGTACCACCGATGCCGCCCGCCTGGTCGACGATGCGGATCCGCTCAATGCCGGCTTTGCGGAGCTCAGCGCCGGCGAGGACGCCGGCGATCCCCCCGCCCACGATCACGACATCGACGTCGTCGACGACCGGGTCGCGCTCGATGAACGGCGTAAACGGGTCGTCACGGTAGCGGGCGAATTGTTCGTCCGTTCGCAGGTCCCGGATGTCTGCACGGCCGGGTACGAGTCGCTTGTCGCGCTCAAGGAGGTACTTGGCGCGGACGGCCTCGGGGTCGTAGATCGCGTCCGCTGTATCGGAACCAGGCATGCCGTAACACTAGGCCAGGTCTCGATATCGGCCTCGGGCGGGGTAGTTCCGCAATTCGGCTGCGAGAGCGCCCACGGCGATCTTCTTCAGGTGGGTGCGGGTTCGGTGGCGCGCCGGACTCGTCGCCAACCGTTGAGGGCTCGCTCACGACAAAGGAACATGGAACGTCGCGCTCCCCTGTCTTTCATTCGATTGCAGCCCCTACGGGAATCAAACCTGTGGCGCCACCTTGAGAGACCGGCTCCGGGTTTCTGCTCTGTGGCCGTTGGTCCGTCCCTCCGTCCGCCGAGGTGACCCGTTTCTGCCCCGCCCCGGAATCGACCGCACCCGGACGGACAAACCCGGGGATGATACAATCGTGTTATGACACAATCGTCTTATATCCCCTCACCCGCCGCAGCGCTGTTGCAACTGGCCCGAATCAAGAGTGGCCTGAGCCAAGGGCAGCTCAGCGAACGGGCTGGGGTGCCGGCGACCATGATCTCGGCCTACGAGCGCGACCGTCGGCAGCCGACCGTTCCCACTCTGATGCGGCTGTTGAAGGCAGCGGGGTTCGATCTGAGCATGCATCTCGTCCCAAGCGATCCCCATGACGACGTGCTGGCTGAGCTCGATTCTCGGCTTGGGCCGAGGGATCGCCGTCGCAGGGATCGACAGATCGAGGCATGGCGAAATGCTGAGTCCGTCGAGGTCGGGAATGGCTCCTCGCGATGACGGAGCCCCTGAATGCGGCGGCCATTGTCGACGTCCTGAACCGGCACGGTGTCAGGTATGTCGTGATCGGCGCGTTCGCTGCAATCACTCAGCGAGCTCCCATCCCGGCAACCAGGGACATCGACCTGACGCCTGACACGTCGGCGGAGAACCTGACCAGACTGTCGAAGGCTTTGAAGGAACTCGGGGCACGGATCCGTACCGACGCCGTCGATGGAGGGCTTCCTTTTGATCACGATGGCCAGTCACTCGCAGCATCGTCGGTGTGGAATCTCATGTGCCCCTACGGTGAGTTCGATATCTCGTTTGTGCCAAGCGGCTTTGCCCGCGGATACGAAGAGTTGGCAGTGAAGGCTCGCCGGATGAGGGTCGATAGCGTCGACGTAATGGTCGCCGATTTGAGTGACGTCATCCGCTCCAAGGAAGCGGCTGGGCGACCCAAGGACCTCCAGATCCTCCCCATCCTCTATCGATTCGACCGTCAACGTGGGCAGAGAGATTTACCCACCTGACGATCGAAACGCGGCCACACTCTTTGCGATTTGAACTGTCGCCACGTTGTGCAGGTCGACGGTCTCAACCATCAAAATGACGTCTGTAGAACGCAAGGGCAGCATCTCGTTCGAAAAGCGGGATACCCACGTGCGGCCCAGGATTGATGTGCATTGTCTTTTCTTCAGCACCGAAGGCATCCCAGAGTGCAAGACCACCCTCTCGCGTCATGAGTTCGTCGTCCCACTGGAAGAGAAACAGGAGCGGGATCGTTATGCGAGCGGCATGTTGACCCACCTCCTCGCTGCCTTCCCTCAGCGCGCCGAGACCGAGCACACCGGCGACAATTCGCGGTTCGCTGGCCAGCAACGGGATCCCGAATGCCGTCCCCATCGACACGCCCCAATAGCCGAATGGCCCCGGGGCCCATTGCGGATTGGTGGCCAAGACATCGAGAAGAGCCTTCCATTCAGCGATGGCTTGCGCCGCGACCCCGCTCATCGCCCGGATCCGTCGCTCTGACAAGGGGGCAAGACGATCGCCGCTCCGGCGAGCGAGAAGGTCGGCCCGCTCCCGTTTTTGCTCTTCGGTCATCCGGTCGCCATGTCCGGGAGCATCGAGGGCGACAACCCCAAATCCGCCGTGCCTCACCAGTGTTCTGGCTAGACCAAGGACATTTGGTACTCGCTTGTGCTGTGTCCCGCCATGACCAATGAGCACCGTGGGGTGAGGGACGGTGACCGCCTCCGGCAACCAGTGGATCCCGGGCACGACCTCTCCGTTGACGGTCAGATCGAAGCGCCGCTCAATGACGCCCTTCTCACATACTTCTTCCAGGATCTCCATCGCTCTACCTATCGTTCAGTGTGGGTACGGAGCCGGCAGCTCGTCGAAAGTCTTGCTGTAAAACGCAAGTGCGTCTATGCCAGCCGTGCCATGTGTAATGCACCTCCGAGGCGAGTGGCCCAATGCAATCCAATTTCCGGAGTAGTGGGGCACGGCTCATAGTCGACAACCGCTTTCCGGCCAAGCGACCCCGCGAGCTTTGTGCACGGTGCGGTGCTGGCCCCCGACGGCGGCGTCCGCCCAACCTGAGTCAGACGGCAACCCCGATTTGCCTATAGGTCATTTCAATCAAAGTCAGAGCGGTGTTTCAGAACTGCCCGCAGGGGCTCTTCGTTTCGGGATGGCGAATACCCTGGGGGTTGAAGACTGTATCTCCGGCCGTAGGAGACCCCCTGAGACCCACGGAGGAAAACACCATGCCCACTGACCACGTCGCACCGCCGTGGGCTATTCGTTCCACACTGGTCGCCGTAGCCGACCTAGATCAATCCATCGCCTTCTACAGGGAGCTCGGTCGTTTCGACGAGATCGTTCGCGAGGACGCAGTCGCGGTGCTCGGTGACGGGTCGCCCGAATCAATCGCCCTGATCCTGCGTGAAACGCGGGGCGTTCATCACGCTCGACATGGCCAACAGTCGCTGGGTCTCCGGTCGATTACCTTTAGCGTCGGAACGCTCGCCGAGCTCGATCGGATCGAGTCCGTGTTGCGAGACCGTGACCTCTTTACCTCCCGTCGGCAGATATTCGACGGAGCATCGGAACTCCTACGCGGGCGGGATCCGGACAACTTGCCTCTGGTGTTCGTCTGCTACGCCGACGGCGCAACGCTTGGACCCGACTATTACCGACAGGTGGCGAATCTGATGTATTCACTGGACGCCTGACGCGACCACCCTGGGGCCACTAGTCCTCGACCAGGGTCCAGGGTGGATCCGTCTTGCCCGCCTCGTAACTCGCCAGAGCGACGAACACGATCACGACGAGCGCAATGGCGAGGGGGACAACGATCCGAACGTGGAGGACCAGCACGGCCCCGAGCAGTGCTCCGACGAACATGGCGGCGATTGCGACGAGGCGTCGGCCTGATTTGGAACCCTTGCCCCCACCGAGGGCACTGTCCGCGCCGATTCCGGTGACGGTCATGGTCAGCACGGTCGTGGTCAGGTCAGGCACGGCCAGCTTGCGAATACTGGCGTTTTGGATGCCGGTGGCGAGGCTGAGGACAACGATCAGCGCATACCGGAAGCCGTGCTGGGGTGCGTTGGAGCTCCAGAGTGCGAGAACCACCGAGGTGGCCAAGAAGACGGACTCTGCGGCCAAGGCGGTGGCAAGGTGACGCCCCCGAT
>DAIQQK010000232.1:0-4010 GCA_036786835.1 Acidimicrobiales bacterium
AGTTCTTCTCCTCGAGGCTGCTCCGCTGGCTGATCGTGCCGTACCGCTCGCGGCTCGTGAATCTGGCCTCTCGCCCCTTCTACCAGGTCGCGGATCGTATCTTGGGCAGCCAGTTCCTCGAGGATCTGGCCGGATTCTTCATCCTGTTCCAGACCATGAGGGACGGCTTTGTGGCCCGGGCCGAGGCAGTGAGTCGTCTTCTTCGTGACGTGCGCACGACGTTCGTGGTCGTCACCACGCTCGAGGCAGTGCCCGCGATGGAAGCCGAACAGCTCATCGAGAACCTTCGCGACCGTCATTTGCATCTCGGCCTTCTTGTCTGCAACAAGGTGTTGCCGAGCTCTTTCTCCGATCCCTACGTCGGCCGAACGGCCGAGTCGATGGGGCAACGATCGGTCGAGTTGGCGGAACTCTTCGGGGGACGCCTGCCCGTGGATCCCGCCACGTCGAGCCGCCCTACGACCGAAATGGTGAGCCGCGTGCTCGAGGAGATAGCAGGCAGCTTCGCCAACTTCCGGCTCGTCGCCACACGTGAGGCCGAGCTCCTGCGGGAGCTCTCCGCGTCTCACGAGGTGACGGCGACGGTGCCCTACCACCCGGGTCACGTCACCGACTTGCGCGGTCTTCTTGACGTTGGCGCCAGGATCTGGGGGGACGAGGGCGTCGTAGCTTCGGGCTCTCGTCGGGGAGATTCCGGAAGCGGTTCTCGAGGCGCTGCCGGTTCTCGAGGCGCTGCCGGTTCTCGAGGCTCCCGCCGCGTCAGCAGTTCTCGGGCCACTTCGGGTTCCCGGCGCGGACCAAGTGGCATCGCAGAGGCCGGGCTGGAGGCCGCCGGGACAGGGGCAACCGACGCCGCAGCGGTCGGGACCGCAGCGGCCGGTACGGCGGCGACTGGGGCATCGGAGTCGACCGGGGCACCGGAAACCGGCACGCCGAAGCGTCGGAGTACCGACATGGCGATCACGGACCACGGGGACTCATCGGCGAAGCCCGCCTCCGACACCGGCCCTTGATGGTGATCTTGACCGTCGATCGCGGCATGATCTCGTCATCGAGGCGTGCCAACCGAGCACCGAGCCCAGACGGAGCCGCAGTGCGAAGACGTGGCAAGAAGGGAACTTACCGATGCCAGAGATTGTGAACGCCGAGGTCGAGCACTACGCGCTCGAGCACACGTCGCCGCCCGGTCAAGCTCTCGCCAGCCTGGCGGACGGCACTCGAAGCGAATTCGCCGACCGTTCCGGGATGATGGTGGGGGCTCTCGAAGGCAGGTTTCTCGAGGCTCTCGTCTTCGGCATCGGAGCTCGACGTATCCTCGAAATCGGAACCTTCACCGGATATTCCTCGATTGCGATGGCAGCGGGCATGCCTCGCGACGGGAAGATCATCACCTGCGAGCTGTCGCCAGTGCACGCCGACCTCGCCCGACGCCACATCGCTGCCAGCCCGTTCGGGGACCGCATCGAGCTACGCGAAGGACCGGCACTCGAGACGATCGCATCGCTGGACGGCTTGTTCGACTTCGTGTTCATCGACGCTGACAAGGGCTCATACATCGACTATTACGAAGCGACGCTCACGAAGCTTGCGCCTCGTGGCTTGCTTGCGGCGGACAACACCCTATGGAGCGGACGGGTGGTCGACGCCAGCGACCAGTCTCAGGAGACCGTCGCGATCAGGCGATTCAACGACCACGTCCGATTGGACCGTCGGGTCATCTGTGTTCAGTTGACGATCCGGGACGGAGTGACGCTTGTCCGGCTCGCCGGCCCAGGCGACTTGGCTGACTGAGTCCGATGGATCCGGGGCTCTTGCCGCTGCCAGTCGGGGTCGTGCCGCCGCCTGATCGTGTTCACCGGCATACGTCGCTCGACCCTGCAGATCGAAGGCATCTCGAAAGGCTGATGGCCTCCTGGAGCCTTCTCGCTGACTTCTCGTTCTCCGACCTGTTGCTCTTCGTCCCGATCAGGCGCGAGGAGGGAGAAGACGACGAGGAAGGGATCGAGCTCGAGGCGGTCGGGCTCATGCCGGCAGCGACTCCCCCGAGCCCCGAGGTCCCGGCAGCGACTCCCCCGAGCCCCGAGGTCCCGGCCGCAACTCCGCCGAGCCCCGAGGTGCAGGCGGAGAGCCCCTCGAGCCCCGAGGTGCAGGCGGAGAGCCCCTCGAGCCCCGAGGTGCAGGCGGAGGCAACTGGACACGGCGAGGAGGCGATGACCGGGCCCGAGCCGGGTGCTCCAGTGGCCATGGCGTCTCAGCCCTCCGAAACAGAGGACCTGAACGCATTCGTCGTCCTCGGGCAGATCCGGCCCACGACGAGTCAGACACTCTACGAAGTCGACCTCGTCGGTCAGGTCCAATCGGCGCAGAAACTGCAGGAATTGGTCGAGTCGTATCGATCCGGGGTGATCGTCCGCGCCGAGCAGTCCAGCGAGGTCAACGACGGCCTTGTGCGCATCACCCACATCCCCGTGCGGCACCGTGGACGGGTCATCGGTGTGCTCTGCCGAGTGTGGTCACCGCGGACGACCCGCCGCCGAGGCACCCTGGAGCGGGTCTACCTCGAGCTATTCGAACGGTTGTCGGTCATGGTCACCGACGGTCTGTTCCCATTCGCCGACGATGATGCTGCTGTCGAAGAGGCGCCTCGAGTGGGCGACGGCGTACTTGTCGTCGACGCTCGTGAGCGCATCACCTACGCGTCCCCGAATGCGGTCAACGCATTGCACCGCGCCTCGATCACTTCTCAGATCGTCGGCTCGAGCTTGGGCCTACTCGGACTCGAGACCTCGGCCGTCGACGAGGCGTTCGCGAGCCGCTTTCCGGTCATCGAGGAGGTCGAGCGGCGACCTGACGTCATCCTGATGATCAGGTGTATCCCTCTCATCGCGAGGGGCGAGTTGACTGGTGCGGCAATTCTGGTCCGTGATGTGACGGACCTGCGACGTAGGGACCGGCTCCTCCTGACGAAGGACGCGACGATCCGCGAAGTACATCACCGCGTCAAGAACAACCTCCAGACCATTTCGTCCCTACTTCGCCTTCAAGCCAGACGTCTGGACGCAGAGGAAGCAGAGGGCCGAATCGCCCTGCTTGAAGCCGAGCGCCGCATCCGCGCGATTGCCCTGGTTCACGACATCCTGGCGCGGGAGGCGACCGAGCAGGTGCCCTTCGACGAGATCGTCCCCGCGCTCGTCGACATGATCCGCGAGACGAACACGGTCGCGTTCCCCGTCACGATCGAAGTCGGCGGAGGCCTCGGCGACGTCGCGGCCGAGGTGGCGACCCCGCTCGCCGTCGCGGTAGCCGAGTTGCTCCAGAACGCGATGGAGCACGCCTTTCCCGAGCCTTGGTATGCCGGGCAATCGCAGCCCGGACCTCAGGACGCCGGTGCTGTGGCGGTGGGTGCAGCCGAGGCCGACCGCGCCCAGCGGCCGGCGCAGCGAGCCGAAGCGCGCGTCGAGCTCTTGCTTCGAGAGCGCCCCGAGGCGTTGGAAATCCTCGTGCGGGACAACGGACGTGGCTTGCCGGCCGGCTTCGACATCGACCAGACGCGCAGCCTCGGTTTGTCGATCGTCCGCGACCTGGTCAGAAGTCAGCTAGGTGGAACGATCAACATGGAGAGCGATGGCGGCACCGTCGTCCGCCTCGAGATCCCGGTGAGACGACGAGCGTCCTGAGGCCTGAGAGGACTGAGCCGTCTAAGATGCTCGGCGCCGCTGGGCGGCCAGCCAAGCCTTGCGGAGCTTTCGGCGTTCGTCTTCAGAAGTCGCGCCCCACACGCCGGACTCCTGGTTGGTGGCGAGCGCAAATTCGAGACAGGCCTCTCGGACCTCGCAGGTGAAGCAGACGGCCTTGGCTGCGTCGATTTGTTCTATCGCTTGGCCCGTGGTTCCGATCGGAAAGAACAGGTCGGGGTCAGTGTCTCGGCAGGCCGCAACCTTGCGCCAATCATCACTGTCCCACTCGCTCGAGCGGGTCCAGGTCAGAGCCACCCTGCCTCCTCTGCGGCT
>DAIQQK010000233.1:0-4000 GCA_036786835.1 Acidimicrobiales bacterium
CCTTGCAGGGGTCACCCTTGCACTAGGGCTCGCGACACCGCAGCTTGCCGATCACTACTTCAACAGTGACCAAGGTGTTCCCGTCAATCTCACTCCACCGGGCTCGGTGCAGCCGGACCATTGGTTTGCCTGGATCACCATGCTGTGTGCGCTGCTCACTCTGGTGCTGTTGGCGAATCTGAGAAAGAGCCGGTTCCACCGCTCCTTCACCGCCGTGAGGGACGACGAGATCGCCGCCTCGCTCGCAGGCATCAGCGTGGCGCGGACACAGATCGTCGCCTTCGTGCTCAGCGCGGCTTGCGCGGGTCTCGCCGGAGGGCTGCTCGCGATAGCCGATCTCGGGGCAACTCCCGGCCTCTTTCCGCTCACCCTGTCTATTCAGTTGATCGCCGGGATGGTCATCGGCGGAATGGGCAGTCTCGTCGGGGCGGTGTGGGGCGCTGCGCTGATCGTCTACATACCCATCTGGCTCGACGACATCGTGAACAGCCCGAGCTCGACACTTGCCGCCAACCTCCCGCAGATCGTCTTCGGGCTGCTCATCATTGGCGTCGTCCTTGTGGCGCCCAGCGGCCTTCAAGGGGCGCTCCGGAGGGGCATGGCGGTGATCAACCGGAGAATTGGGCGGTCCGGTGCCGCCTGAGGTCAATTTGAGCGAAGCCCGGAATGGCGATCATGCCGGTGGTAACTTGATCGCAATGTAGGAACGTGCGGGGAGGGGTTGGCCTCTCGGTGCCTGTCGGCCCTGTCGGGTGGACGGTGGCATCGAGTCGGCCGACGATTGACTCGCCGAAGCATGGGGAGCGACGAGAAAAGGGGTACACAGCATGCGAAAGGTCCTCCGTCCCGCAAAGATCGCAGCTGCTCTGGTGGTGGGGGCGCTTGTTGCCGCCGCGTGCGGCACCGCATCGACCTCGACCACCACGACCGCGGCACCCGGCTCAACCACTCAGAGCCAGACGAACCAGGCGTCCGCCCCGGGCATCACCCCGACTCAGATCCTTCTCGGTTCGACCCAGCCGCTGAGCGGGCCTGCGGCCCCCGGCTACGAGGAGATCGCCCCCGCTTCGAACGCCGTCTTCCAGTGGGTGAACGCACATGGCGGGGTCTTCGGCCGCAAGATCAAGTACGACTTCCTCAACGACGAGTACGACCCTGCGCTCACCGTCACCCTGACCAAGCAGCTGCTGTCCATGCCGGTGTTCGCCGACTTCGATCCTCTCGGCACGCCGACGCAGCTACAGGTCGAGTCCTACCTCAACACCAACAAGATCCCCCAGTTGTTCGTCGCCTCGGGTTGCGCCTGCTGGAGCGAGCCGAGCACGTACCCATGGACCTTCGGTTGGCAGCCCAACTACATCATCGAAGGCAAGGTTCTCGGGACATTCGTCGCCAGTCACTTCTCCGGCCAGAGCGTCGGCTACCTCTACCAGGATGACGAGTTCGGTACCGACGGTGTGAAGGGGCTCGACGATGAGATCTCCTCCGCCGACGTCGTGAGTCGTCAGCCTTACTCGGTGGCGCAGCTGTCCGCCGCCAGCGGCCTCGGCGACCAGGTTGCAGCGTTGCAGGCGGCCAAGGCCAAGGTCGTCGTGCTCTACACGATCCCAGCTGCGACCGCCGAGGCGTTGCTCGCGGCGGAAGTGCTGGGCTACCACCCACAATGGGTGATCTCGTCGGTCGGCTCGGACATTACGACGCTTTCCGGTCTCCTGACCGTGTTCTCCAAGGGCAAGGGCCTGACGCCCGAGGACCTCCTGAACGGAGTCCTCACGGCCGGCTACACCCCCGCCGTGACCGACTCCTCCAACGCGTGGATCAGCCTGTTCAAGCAGATCTGGCAGGCCTACGACGCGACGAACAAATTCGACGGGAACACCTTGTACGGGATGGCCGTCGGCGTCACGATGGTCGAGCTGTTGAAGGCCGCAGGTCGCAACCCCACTCGCCAGAGCCTGGTCACCACGCTGGAGACAGACGGTGCGATGCTGAATACACCCGGCACCGTGCCGCTGTCGTACTCCTCGACGGATCACTACGGCTACCAGGGCTCGGAGGTCTTCCAGATCGAGAGCGACCTCCTCCATTCGGTGAGCCCCGTCTACGTCACGCAGAACACCGGAGCCGTCACCGTGTTCAGCGGGACACTGCACAGCACGGCGCCGAGCTTCACCAACCCCAGCTTCTGACGGACGGCGATCACGCCTCCGGCCGCGGGTCGGCCGGAGGCGCCCGACCCGACGGGCAGTCCTGACGGGCGCCAGATGCCTCCGGTAGCCTCACGCCGAGCCTGAGGAGAGGATGGGGCATGCCGAGCTCGACAACTGCTGACCCGGCCGCCCTCGTCACGCACCTCGAAGGCATAGTCGGGCCTGCACAGGTGCTCGTGGGCGACGCCATAGCCCCAGAGCTGACGACCGACGAGGGGCTCGGCTCGATCCCGACCCGGCCGCTCGCTGTCGTGTTGCCTGTTTCGACCGCCGAGGTCGCAGCGATCGTGGCATTCGCTCGAGCGACACGAACACCGATCGTCGCGCGAGGGGGCGCCACCGGGCTGTCCGGTGGGTGCGTGCCGGTTCCCGGCGGGATCGTCGTCTCGTTCAGCCGCATGAATCGCATCATCGAGGTCGACGAGGAAAACCACGTCGCCACCGTGCAGCCAGGGGTGACGCTGGAGCAGCTGGACGCAGAGCTCGCCGGCTGTGGGCTCGTGTATCCGGTCCACCCAGGGGAGCTGAGCGCGACACTCGGGGGGAATGTCGCGACCAACGCCGGTGGCATGCGCGCCGTGCGCCACGGCGTGACCCGGCACAACGTGCTCGGCCTCGAAGTCGTTCTCGGGACCGGCGAGGTCGTCCGGACAGGTGGGAAGTTCGTGAAGTCCTCCACCGGCTACGACCTCGGTCAGCTGATCATCGGCTCTGAGGGCACGCTGGCGCTCGTCACCGAGGCGACCCTCAGGCTCTGGCCGCGGCTGGCCCATGCGGTCACGGTTCTGGCGCCCTTCTCGAGCCTGCCCGAGCTCACCGCCGTCATCCCGGAAGTCATCGCCCGGGGCCTTGCTCCCTCGATGCTCGAGTACATCGACGCGCTCACGATGCGTGCGATCACCGCAAGCGAAGGGATCGATCTCGGTATCCCAACCGAGCTACGAGAAACAGCGGCGGCGTACCTCGTAGTCGTGCTCGAGCAGACCCGCGCGGAAAGGATCGACGAGGATGTCGAATCGCTCGGATCCCTGCTCCTCGGTGCCGGTGCGCTGGAGATGTTCGTGCTCCCGCCCGGGGCGGCCACCGACCTCGTGCACGCTCGCGAGCGCGCCTTTTACGTAGCGAAGGCGACTGGTGCCGATGACATCGTCGACGTGTGCGTTCCGCGCTCGGAGATCGCGTCGTACCTGCAAGAGGTGGGCGAGCTCGCCACCGGGCGAGGCGCCTTCGTCGTCGGGTGCGGGCACGCGGGCGACGGGAACGTGCATCTGTCGGTGTACCAGAACGACCCGGATCTGCGCCACGGGACAATGCTCGAGATGTTTCGCTGCGGGATTGCGCACGGAGGCGTGATCTCGGGCGAGCACGGAATCGGGACGCACAAGCGGTCGTACTTCCTCGAGCTCGAGGAGCCGTCCAAGCTCGCACTCATGCGCCGGGTCAAGGCGGCCTTCGATCCCGACGGGATCTTGAACCCGGGCAAGCTGCTCGATTGAGCCTTCGTTCGGCGGTGATCCCGCGAGACTTCGCGCGACGATCTTGGCTCTGTCGACCGCCGAGTCGACCGGGGGAAGGAGGCTGCACACGATGAAGGGCGCCGAGGCGTTGCTCAGAGCTCTCGTGGCCTCAGGCGTCGAGGTGTGTTTCGCGAATCCCGGCACCTCCGAGATGCACTTTGTCGCCTCGCTCGACGCCGTTCCGGAGATGCGCGGCGTCCTCGGGTTGTTCGAGGGCGTCTGCACCGGCGCGGCGGACGGCTACGGGCGCATGGCCGACAAGCCGGCTTCGAC
>DAIQQK010000234.1:0-3986 GCA_036786835.1 Acidimicrobiales bacterium
CCAAAACTGGCTCGCCGGCTCATGTTTGCCCCAGCGGTCGATCATCCTCGAAGTCCTCGGTGTCCGGCGCTGCGATGGGCGTGCCATCCCGGGGGGTCAGTTGCATCGGAAGGCGACCTGGCAAATTGTCCCGACGGGCCCAAAGGTGCGTCGAAGGCCCGGATGACATCTGCCCCGCTCACTGTGCGAGCCCATTGCGAAACGAAAACCAACGAGCATCTCGACCGTTGCTTGCCGGATTCGCCCGCGATCAGCGAGAAGCACGGCCGGGTGATCCGGTCAGTCTCTCCAGCACCGGCCATGTTGGACCGCGTCGACCCGCGTTCGCGGGGATACGCGTGCAACGCTCGGGCTGCGCCCGTCCTGTGCACATCTGCTCGTTGGCGCTGCACCTGAGGCACCTTAGCCTACTAACACGATAAGACTACTGGGAATTGGCTTTGGTTCCAATCACCAAAATTGGTGAGACCGGGGACATAATGGCTGGCCACAGCCTCACGACCCGAACCGGACCGCTCCCCTTGGTCGGACCAGGGGCCGTTTCGACGGTCGTTTTGCGGGACCATCGGCTCGGTCAGCATATGACCTGACGGTGAATTCTTTGTGAAGGGGAAGCGAACAACCGGGCAACTTCGGATGAACCGTTGGCGACGACACGACTGGCGTTACGACGTATGGCCCGAGCCCGATGTGTAAGACCGGAGCCGAGGGAGCAGAGACGCTGGACATCTTTGGTATCCATCATGGTAAATTTCAACCCTGACAACTCCTCCAACGTGTGATTCGTTGCCCACTTCCCGGGAGGCCACGATGTCCGTTTCCCCTTCCGAACCCAGCCAGGACAGCGGATTCAATTTCGCCGGTTGGACTGCCTCGCCAGGCCTCGACGATCAAGCGTTCGAAACCATCGGGCAGACCGTGCGCCATGCAGCGGGCGCGATTGACGGCTTGAGAGACATCCTTGAGCGATTGCAGAATTCCGTGGCTCGAGCGACGGAGCAACGACGTAACGACATCGAGATCGGCCAATTGTTCACGCGTGCTCAGGAATTCGTGGACGGAGCTGTGACCGAGGGTCATGCGCTCGCGCAACGGATCATTGCGGATGCCGAGTTCGAGGCAGCGCGGATCATCGCTGCCGCGAAGGAGGAGGCGCATCGACTTGTCGAAGACGCCGGGAATTCGGGGACGCTTCCGTCTGAGGCTGTGCGCGCGCTCCAAGCGACCATCGGAGAGTTCGGCCGCATGAACGAGGCTTTGGTCCATGAGCTGTCGATATTGGCCGAGGCATTGTCGAGCCGTCGGGCATCCTCGGGGACCGATCGCGCGTCAATGCCATCCGACGATCTCTCCCAGATGGATTCTGGCGCCCTTCCTCCGCTGCCGCCGTTGGCGGCTCGATCTCTACCAACCGAGTATGAACAGAATGGTGGAGGCGCCGGCGACGTGCCACCTTTGTCGCCGACGGGGTATTGGGGCGCGATGCGCACGAGCAGACAGGCACCGAGTCCCCGCATGGGTCGACACAGTGCGTCTGGAGGCAAGGGGCGGATACCGTGAGGTCGGTCCGTCCTGATTCTGCTCGCTAGCGTTGAATGGGGGACGACGGGGCCCCGTCCTGACCAGCCCCTGCGCCTTCCAGCCGCCCGAGCCGTCGTTGGCGACGGTGATTGCGCCCCATCACGGTTCCGAAGACCACGAGGGCAATGGCCGGGATGAGCAAGACAGAGGGAACTTCGGGCAGTACGTCGCCGGGTTGGGCACTGGCCTGGAGGGTGCCGTTCGGGCCCACCTGATTGGAAGTACCGGCCTGGAGGCCCGGACTCGTCCCCACAGCAGAAGGGGATGCGGAGGGAGTGGACGTTTCGGACCCGGTGGTCGCAGTGGAATGCGATCCACCTGTCACGGTCCCATTTGATCCCTCCACTGCGGGGCGATGGCTGTGACTCGAGGTCGGCGATGTGGGAGTGGATGTCCGTAGGAGGGCCCAGGTTCCGACGCCCGCCACCGCCAGGAGGGCGGCGCACAGAGGGGCCAGGGTCCTTCGCCCATCAAGGAGGCGGAATCGCTTCACGCGCACAACCCAGTTCGTCCATTGATTTAGTGAAACCCGGAATTGCTTCACATAGTGGCCGCCCGGTGGCTTTTCGTCAACAGGCTGTCCCCGGGTCACTCTGCGAGTAGGCAAGGATCACCACCTGCTCAGCAGTCTTGGTAACCCGAATCCCAGACTTGGCAGAGGGTCGGCTTCGACGGAGCCGGACCGTCGGCCGCGACGACGATCAACCGAACGTTCGAGTCACCGCGTATGCGTCTTGATCGAGACGCCCCGTCCAGAGTTGGCGTTTTCCTCAAAACGTGACGCTTCGTTCGCGCGATGTTTACCTGCGACCGGTACCGTCGGTGGCGGTATGAACGCGGAGACCGAACCTTCCATCTGCAGTTGGTCCCGTTTGGCGAGAGCCTGTTGCGCCGCTCCTTCTCGCTGAGAAAGGCGAGGCTGACAATGACGCGGGGAGAACCACGGGGTGGGCCCCTTACGGGGTCGAATCATCCCGTAGGGCATGGAGGTCAGACGACCATTCTTGTCGTTGAGGACGAGCAGTCCTACCGAGAGGCCCTGTTCGCGGGGCTTTCTCGGGAGGGGTTTCACGTTGAGCTCGCATCAGATGGAGTGGACGCGCTCCGACGATTCGTCGAGCATCGTCCCGATCTCGTGGTGTTGGACTTGCTCTTGCCGAACATGTCCGGGATCGAGGTGTGTCGCAGAATGCGTGCCGTCGCGCCGGTTCCGATCATCATCGTCTCGGCGCTCGACACAGAGGCAGATATCGTTCGGGGTCTCGAATTGGGAGCCGAGGACTACATAGCCAAGCCCTACCGTCTGCGAGAACTGGTGGCTCGGATCCGCTCGGTCCTGCGTCGAGTTTCACCACCTTCGCACCTTGTTTCAGTGGGAGGGCCGACCGAGGCTTCGCGCGCCGATCTCATCGTTGCCGGACCATTCGAGATGAACTTCGCCCGGCGAGTCGTCACGGCCGATGGTGCGTCTATTCATCTGTCTCGTCGGGAGTTCGACCTATTGGCATTGTTGCTGTCGCCACCAGGCCAGGTGCGAACTCGTGAAGAATTGATCGACAGACTGTGGTCGGGTCGTGACCTTTCCGACACACGGACTCTCGATACTCACGTAAGGAGGCTTCGCGTCAAGCTGGAGCCCGACCCGGGAACGCCCCGGTATCTCGTGACCGTACGCGGCGTGGGTTTCCGCTTCGAACCCTGACCAGTCCCGTCTGCGATCTTGGCTGTGAGGACGCTACGATCCGCGGTGCGTCTTTCTGAGCCGGCGCCAAAGCATTGAGGCAACTCCGACAACGCCACCGAACTCGGCGGTGGTCTTGGCGTTGTCATGCTGACGATCGGGGTTCTCGTTGGGTTCGCTTCCTCTTGACTTCGCCATGTTCGTGGGCACCGAGGAAGGAGTTGTCGACGTCGTCATCTGCGATCGAGCAAGGCTTGACGATCGAGGGGGAGGTGGAGGTTCAACCCGTGTCGGCAGGGGCGGCTGCGGTGGCGGTGGTGGTGACGGCGTGACTCGCGGCGGTGCCAGTGCTGGAGAGGCATCACCTTCGAGCGGCTCTGGCAAGTATTCATTGAGCGCCGAGGCGACTGCTCGCAGCCCGTCCAGCTCTTCGGCGATCGTCTCGGCCACTCGAGCTGCGACGATCTCCAACGCCTGTTGCTCCTCAGCCTGTGGGGTCTTGTCGAGATCGTCCTGGCCATTCGAAGGAGCGATCAAGGAGTCAATCTTCTCGACGCTGTCTTGGACCTCCACCGTGTCGGGCGCCTCAGGCGAGGGCAGCTCTCCGTTGCCGACGTCAGACCCAGCGGGACGGGACGGCTCTGGTTCCTGGCCATTCGAAGGAGCAAGCAAGGAGTCAATCTTCTCGACGCTGTCTTGGACCTCCACCGTGTCGGGCGCCTCA
>DAIQQK010000083.1:0-14714 GCA_036786835.1 Acidimicrobiales bacterium
GAAGACGCATCTGGCAGGCTACGTGGAGGCCAGTCACGGGTGTGCCCACCGGTGCCGCCACTGCCCCGTACCAGTCGTCTACGACGGCCGCACGAGACTCGTCGGAGTCGACTCCGTGCTTGCCGACATCGCACAGCTCGCCGAAGCGGGGGCCGAGCACATCTCTTTCGGCGACCCCGACTTCTTGAACGGTCCACACCACGCACTGCGCGTGGTGACCGCGATGCACGACGCCTTCGGGCACCTGACGTTCGACGTAACTGCAAAGGTAGAGCACATACTCGCCCACCGGGATCTGTGGCCAGGGTTCGCCAAAGTGGGCTGCCTGTTCGTCGTGTCGGCTTTCGAATCCGCGAGCGAGTCGATCCTCGACCTTCTGTCCAAGGGGCACAGCCCACAGGACGAGGTTGAAGCCGTGGCCGTGCTGCGCGCTGCCGGCATCGAGCCGCGACCCTCTCTCATGCCCTTTACCCCGTGGACCACTGCGCGCGACGTGATCGACATCTTCGACCTGGTCGGCACCTGTGATCTCGTGGGCAACGTCGATCCTGTCCAGTACTCCATACGGCTGCTGGTACCCACCGGCTCGCTGCTTCTCGCCTCGGGAGCTCTCGACGGCCTCCTCGGTCCCTACGACGAGGAGCGCCTCGGATGGAGCTGGACCGCGTCCGATCCGCGCCTGGACCTCCTGGCGTCGCGCCTCAGTGCTCTGGCGCAGCGCGCGGGTGCCGAGAACTGGCAGGCTGCCGAGGCGTACGACGTGATGAGAGCCGAGGCGCTAACAGTGCTCGGGTCGGTAGGCGGCTCGTCGCCGCCTACGAGCCAGGCTCGTCTGCGCTCGACCATTGCGGCCGACCACAGGCCGCGCCTCACCGAGTCGTGGTTCTGCTGTGCGGAGCCGACGGAGGATCAGCTCGAGCTGTCGATCGGAGCTCCGACCCCATGAAAATGCGAAGGTGAGGACATGACCACTGCACGTGCTCGCGTGGAGAAAGACCGTCCGAAGATGTCCGCGGGCGACTCGTGGCGAGCAGCTCCAAAGGGAGCCCACGAATGGGTGAGCTTTCCCGACCCGGACTACGAGCGCACTTGGATGTTCGACGTCACTTTCCTGGAGAGTCGCTGGACCTGCATCTTTGGGCGTGGGTGCCAAGGTGTCCTCACGGGGCCCGCCCCCGAGCTCGTGCAGGGATGCTGTTCTTACGGCGCGCACTTCACCGGTGCCCGTGATGCGCGCCGGGTCCAGGCGGCCGCGGCGACGTTGACTCCCGAACAATGGCAATTCCACGACAAGGCTCGACCCAACGGTGCGAAGAAGCCGAAGGTGATGACGCGTAACCGCGCAGGAGAGCTCACGACTCGCATCATGAAGGACGCCTGCATATTCCTCAACCGTCCCGGCTTCGCCGGCGGTCCCGGGTGCGCTCTGCACCGGGCCGCGCTAGATCGGGGGGTCCCGCATCTGGAGCTCAAGCCGGACGTCTGCTGGCAGCTACCTCTGCGACGTGACGACGAGGTCGGAGAGGGCGGTCACGTCACGAGCATCATCCGCCAATGGGACCGGCGCGACTGGAGCGAAGGGGGCGCCGAATTCCACTGGTGGTGCACCGAGTCACCGGAAGCGTTCGTAGGGGAACGACCGGCACACGAAGAGCTCGAGAACGAGCTGATCGCGATGGTGGGTAAGAAGATCCACAAGCGGCTCGTGGCGTTCCTGAGAGAGCGATCGGACAACTTGGGTCCGAGGCCTGTCCCACTCCCCCACCCGGCGGTGCGCAGGCGCTGAGTCGCTATTCGGCCAGGGGGTCGTCCTCGTCGAACGACCGTGGCCCCTCACGCACGGGGCCGAGGATCTCCTCCAACTCGTTCGACTCCGCCATGCACCACGAAGCGTGCTCGTCGTCGGGGGCAGCCCCGCACTCGGGGCAGCGCCGTTGAGCGGTCGCGACCGAGCGTTTCAGGCTGCGTGCCTCCTCGAAGCGGCGATGCCGTCCCTTCTTCACGAGCGAAACCTCCGTCGGCTTGCTGGGTGGACTCACGGCGAGCGACGCCAGCAAGTGTACCCGCCCGCATGGAACCCCAGGCACCCAGGTTACTGTGGCTGTCGTGGCCGAGGAGTTCGACGTGCTCTCGATGCCCGGGCGGTTCCGCGAGAGGGCAGATGCGGTCCGAAGCAGGGGAATTCCCCCGATCGAGGGCCCCGAACGGCGCCGGTTCGTCGAGCAGGCCCAGGTCGACTACACGGACTTCGCCATGCTGGCCGATGCCGAGGTCACCCTCGAGGCGGGGATCCTCACTTTGACCGTGGACTTGCGGCCCAGGGAGGACGAGCCCCCTCAGCCTCCGTAGCTCATCCTCGTGTCCTCCATGCGGAGCACACCAGCTGTGTCGCTTCCTGCCTCATCGGAAAGACCGCAGGCCATGACCTCGCCCACGAACCAGCTGTGACTGCCGAGGTCCAGGGTGTGACGCAACTCACAATCGATCCACGCGATCGCCACGTCGAGGATGGGCGCGCCGGTGACCTCCCTCCTGACGGCCTCACCGTTCATCAGCCCGGCACCCTTGGAGTCGGCGAAGCTTTGGTCCTTCACGGGCTTGGCGAACTTCCGCACCAGCGCCCGCTCGGAACGCGAGAGGATGCTCAGTGAGAACACAGCGCCTTCGGACAAGAGCTCGTGGGTCACCGCAGAGTGCTCTACGCCCACCCCGAGCAGTTTGGGTTCGGTCGCCACCTGGGTCACCCAGCTGATGGTCATCAGGTTCCTCCGCGATCCGGCACGCGTTCCGAGCACGTACAGGCCGGTCGGCAGCATCCACAGGATGCGCCTTCTCAGGCGGTCGTACTCGTCGGGGTTCCTCCCGGGCGGCGTCTCGCCAAAGTGTTTCGTCATCCACCGCCGCCAGAAAGACTCGTGAGGAAGTCCACTCTCGCTTCTGCCGCGATGAAACCACGGTCGGCCGTCATGCCCTCTCTCACCGACAGAGAGTAAAGACTGGATTGACCCTGCGCCGCTGTGCTGCAGCCGCCACCACCTGCTGCGCACAAGCAGTCCTTCCCTGCATCTGCAGCCGCGGTATACGCGCGTGAGAGGATGTTCGAGAGGTCGGAGTCCGGAGTCGGCAAATTCTGGTTGGCGCTCAACGCGTCGGTTACCAGGACGTCGCAGTCTGTGCGCAGCGCCGCCTCGTCGTTCGATGCCTCTGCCCCGTCCGTACGGGCGATGTCCGCGCGCAGCGTCGACAACGCGCTGGAGAACTTCGGGTCGGGAGACGAAGTCGCCCAGCTCTCCACCTGTTGACCGACGGTGCTCCCTGCGTATTGGCTACCGCAGCCCGCCAGCAAGCACGTTACGACGATCACCGCGACGATTCGCGCATTCACCGCCTTCGCTCTCTCTGTCCCGCGAAGAGGCTCACCCCTCCTAGCACCAGCACAACGAGAGCCAACGCGGCAGAGACGACGACCAGCAGCATCCTGGCACGTGAGGCTAATCGAAGCGCAGCAGGTGGTAGTCCTGTTTTCCTCGTCGCAACAGGACATAACGGTCGAAGAGCAACTCGTCGCGCGAGATGCGGGCTTCGACATCGGACTGCCGCACGTTGTTCACGTACACCCCACCCTGCGTCATGAGGGAACGCGCCGAACCCTTCGAAGGCGCGAGCCCGCTGCTGACCAGTGCGTCCACGACAACAAGTCCGTCGCCGTCGACTTCCGAGCGCGAAATGGTGGTCGTGGGAGCTTCCGAGCAGACCTCGAGGAGGGTGGTTTCGTCCATCGAGGCGACCTCTCGAGAGAACAGGGCGGCGGCGGCTTCTTCCGCTCGCCGGGTCTCGGCGTCACCGTGAACCAGGGTGCACACCTGGCGCGCGAGCTCTCTCTGCATCTCGCGTCTCTGAGGATGGGACGACCAGGACTCGTCGAGCGCCCTGATCGCGTCGTGGTCGAGGAAGGTGAAGTAACGGATGTAGTCCGGTGCGACTGCATCCTCGGTGCGCAGGAAGAACTGGTACAGGTGGTAGGGACTCGTCTTGCTCGGGTCGAGCCACACGGTTCCCGACTCCGATTTCCCGAATTTCGTTCCGTCCGCCATCAACACAAGAGGTGAGGTGAGCCCGTAGACCTGCGCTCGACGCATCTTGCGCACCAGCTCCACACCCATGAGGATGTTCCCGTACTGGTCGCTTCCACCGAGTTGAAGCCGACACTCGTACGTGTCGAACAGGTGCAGGAAATCGTAGGCCTGAAGCAACATGTAGCTGAACTCGGTGAACGAGATGCCCTGTTCGAGGCGTTCGAGCCGGCTGGTGACCGACTCGCGTTTGATCATCTCGTTGACGCTGAAGTGCTTGCCCACCTCTCGCAGGAAGTCGAGCAAGCTGAGATTCCTCAACCACTGGGCGTTGTCGACGAGCATCGCTGAATTCGACGCCGACTCAGAGAAGTCGAGAAAGCGCTCGAGCTGGAGCTTGATCGACTCGAGGTTGGACCGAAGCTGCTCCTCGTCGAGAAGCGGCCGCTCCTCGCTCTTCCCACCTGGATCGCCTATCAACCCGGTTCCCCCTCCGGCGAGGGCGATCGGCGTGTGCCCCGCCAGCTGCAGCCGGCGGAGCATGCACAGCTGCAGGAGGTTGCCTACGTGAAGGCTGTCGGCCGTCGGGTCGAACCCGATGTATCCCGTGATGGGACCGGCTTCGAGCGTCTCTTTGAGCCCCGCGCCGGCGGCTTGGTGCCACAAGCGCCTGAACTCGAGGTCTTCGACGAACGTCTGCACGTCAGACAGCTGTCCCGCAGTTCCTAGACGCCACCCGACGGGAGGGCCATGGCCCCTCCGTCTACCACCATCACGTGGCCGGTGATCCAGTCGGCCGCGTCCGAGGCAAGGAACAATGCCGCCTTTGCGATGTCATCGGGTACTCCGATGCGCCGCAGGGGCAGCCGCGCGGCCACGGCGTCCCCGGCGGGCTCCCAGAGGGCCCGGGCGAAGTCGGTCTTGACCAGCCCCGGTGCCAGCGCGTTCACCCGGACTTTCGGCCCGAGCTCGTAGGCCAGCTGCCTCGTCAGATGGATCACCGCGGCCTTGGTGACGTTGTACCAGCCGATTCCGGGCTCCACGGACAAACCGCCTACGGAGGCGAGGTTGAGCACGCAGCCCCCTCGCTCGGACATCGAAGCGCGCCAGGCGCATTGGGTCCACTGGAGCAGAGCCCGCTGGTTCACTTGCACGGTCTTGTCGGCGCGAGCCAGGTCGATTTCGACGAGCCGGCCGAAGTGCGGGTTGGTCGCGGCGTTGTTCACGAGGATGTCGACGCTGCCGAAGCGCTCCACCGTCGCCGACACGCATGCCTCCGCGGACTCAGGATCGCCTGCGTTCGCCGCGAACCAGGCGACGGCGGCGCCGGAACCCCCGATCGACAGGGCCGCTTCCTCGAGGGCCTCGGCCTTTCGCGAGGAGAGCATGACGTCTGCACCGGCTTCGGCGAACCGAGTGGCTATCGCTCGCCCTATACCTCGCGACGCCCCCGTGACCAGGGCCACCTTTCCCTCCAGGCGAAGTTCCACGGCGAAACCATACATTTCGCAGTACCGCGTGAATCCTGGACCGGATAAGCAACCGGACCTCGAGGGGGCGCCTATAGCATCGCCCCGATGAACAGATTGGCCTCGGAGACGAGCCCATATCTACGTCAGCACGCCGACAATCCCGTCGACTGGTATCCATGGGGTGACGAGGCTCTCGACCTGGCGCGCAAGCTCGACCGCCCGGTGATGCTCTCGGTCGGGTACTCGTCGTGCCACTGGTGTCACGTGATGGCACACGAGTCCTTCGAGGACGAACAGACCGCAGCCGAGCTCAATGGTCGCTTCGTTTCGGTGAAGGTCGATCGAGAAGAACGGCCCGATGTCGACGCGATCTACATGGAAGCCGTCCAGGCCCTTTCAGGACGTGGCGGATGGCCCATGACCGTCTTCCTGACGCCAGAAGGCCGGCCGTTCTTCGCAGGTACGTACTTCCCGGCCAAGGACCTTCCGGGCGTGCCGTCGTTCCGTCGCGTCCTCGATGCGGTCGACGATGCCTGGAGGAACAGGCGAGACGAAGTCGAGAAGCAGGCCGAAGCGCTCCTCGACGCGGTGAGGAGGCGCACGCTCTTCTCCGACGACGACTGGTCCGCCGTTGACGCTGACACGGCTGACTCGAGCGGTCGAGAGGCTCCCAAGCTCTTGGAGGCCGCTGTCACAGCCCTCAAGGCAAGGTTCGACCCGCAGTGGGGCGGGTTCGGTCCAGCACCGAAGTTCCCGCACCCCACGCTCGTCGACCTGTGCCTGCAGCACCACCGCCTGACCGGTGAGGAGACATCGCTGGCGATGGCCGAGACCACGCTCGACGCCATGGCCGCGGGTGGGATCTACGACCACCTGGGAGGCGGATTCCATCGCTACTCCACCGACGACACCTGGACCGTTCCCCACTTCGAGAAGATGCTCTACGACCAGGCCGGGCTGGTCGGGACGTACCTCCACGCCTGGCAGGCGACCCGCGATCCTCGTTGGATCGCTGTGGTGGAGGAGACGATCGCCTACGTCCTTCGTGATCTGGCACTGGCGTCGGGTGGACTCTGTTCCGCCGAGGACGCCGACTCCGAAGGCGAGGAGGGCATCTTCTACCTGTGGACGCCTTCGCAGATCGAGTCCGTCCTCGGGTCCGGTCCTGCACAGGTGCTGGCCGACTGGTACGGGGTGACGCCCGCCGGAAACTTCGACGGTCGATCCATCTTGCGACGCCCCAGGGGCGGCCTGCTGGAACGATCCCCGGAAGTAGAAGAGGCGCGCCGGAAGCTGCTGGCAGCGCGCGCACAGCGCGTCCGCCCGCTTCGCGACGACAAGGTGCTCACCGAGTGGAACGCGATGTTCGGTGCCTCACTCGCAGAGGCAGCAGGCGCAACCGGGCGCCGCGACTGGACCGAAGCCGCAGTGACCCTTGCGGATTTCCTGCTCTCGGAGATGCGACGCGAGGACGGACGCTGGATGCGGTCCTGGCAGAACGGCCGCATCCAGCATCTCGCATACGCCGCGGACCACGCTTGGGTCGTGGAGTTCTTCACTCGAATGGCGGAGCTGACAGGGCAGGCGATCTGGCTCGAACGAGCGTGCGAAGTTGCCCGCACCATGCTGGAGCTGTTCGAAGAGCCCGGGAGGCCGCTCTACACCACGGGCGAGGACGCCGAACGCCTCGTCGTCCGGCCCATGGAGATCGCCGACGGCGCGACCCCGTCTGCGACAGCTGTAGCGGCTTCGGCCCTCATGCGGCTCGGCGCTCTGCGCGGCGACGGCGGTCTCAGCGCGCGGGGCGAGGCTCTCCTCGAGGGATTGTTGACCCTCGCCGACGGGCAACCGCTGGCGGTCGCGAGCGCGCTAGCGGCCAGCGCGCTCGTGGGTGACGGGATCACCGAGGTCGTCTTGGGGGGCGATCGGCCCGACCTCCTCGCCGAAGTGAGGGCTCGATACGAGCCCAACCAGGTGGTGGCGTGGGGTGAGAGGACCGGCTCCCCCTTGTGGGAGGGGCGGCACGACCCGGTTGCGTACGTCTGCCGCCGCTTCGCCTGCCAGGCGCCCGCTGCGACGGTGGAGGAGCTTCAAGAGCGACTCGACGGCGAGCGTGACTTCGAGCGATCGCGCTACGCGCTCGCTCGAGGAGGGTGAGGACCGGCGGAGATGGGTAGACGAGACACCGTCGATGCCTCGGCACGCCGCCGCGGCCAAACGCCGGGCCGCCATGCCAGAGGCCGCCGCCAGCGGGGAGGGCCCCAGCGCGGCTCCCATCGGTGCATGGTGCTCGCTTGCGGGACGGAGGACATAGCTGCAGTCGACCTCTCTTCGGGGGCGCTCGTGAGGCTCCGCCTCGAGGCTTCGGACTCTGCGGACCTCGCTCTGACACCCTTCGACGTGGTCGAGGCGACTTGGGCCGAAGACCCCCAACGCGACGACCTCGCCCAACCCGATGCCGTCTCGATCGAAGGAGTACCCGAGACGGTCGGAGCCCTCAAAGGACGGCGGGCACGCAAGATCCTTCGGCGCCTCGTCGCGCCCGCCGAGCAGCACCTGCTCGGCTTTCCGGGGTCCTCGGCCCCCTACTGGGAATTCGGAGGTATGCGGCCTTCGCTCGCGCTGGTGGTGCCGAGCCGAGGACCGCTGCTGTTCCGGCGAAGGACCGACGACGGCGTGTGGGCGCGCTTCGGATGGCCCCGCAGCGACAACTGGCTCGCAGTCGAGGACCGCAGGGCGGTCGCTGCCCTATGGGCGTCCAAGCGCGACCGTCTCTCAGGTCGAGAGCTCGCCAAGGCACTTGGCTTTCGGCCGCACTTCCTCGTCGTCACTCTCAGCCGACCGCGAGATGGGCACTGCTACAAGACCGTCGCTGCGATCCTGCCTCGACCTTGAGGGGTCGCGCCTAGTTCAGCGAGAGACCCTTCCGCTGGCCAGCGACCCCGACGCCAGGTCCTCTGCCATCGCCCATCCGAACGCGACCAGGCGGTCCCCGCGCCTCAGGTTCAACCCCTTGAAGAGGGGCTGAACCCCGTCAGGAGCAAAGACCTTCGGCCCGCCGACGTCGAGGGCTCCCGTCGGAGACCCGCCGCCGGCGAGAATGAACGTACGGTCGTCGATTCTGCCCTCGGCGCCGAAACGCTTCGCGAGCCGTCTTCCCCATGCCCTCTCCTCGCCGGAGGCCTTGTGGTCGGGCCTCGGGACCACGTCCTGGAGCCCGGCGAAAGCCTGGAACCCCTCGGCGCCGGCGAGGCGGGTGCCGACGAGAACGTCCTCGTCGGGGAAGGCCAGCAACGCGCGGCGGTACTGGTCCGCGAGAAGGAGCCGGAGCGCCTGCTCGGCCCGAGCCGTTCGATCCACAGTCGCGAGCCCGATCAACAGCGAGGGAGTGCCACCTATCCGCTCCAAGGTGGCAAACGAGTAACCCCTCAGCTTGTTCCCCTCACGAGCGAGGGTGACCAGGACCCAGTCCTCGCACTGCTTCGACAGGAATCCGATGTCGAAACCGGGCTCCCTATCAACGCACAAGTCGGCCATCTCGGCCAGCTCGGCATCGCTCAGCGCTGTGCAGTCCTTGGTCCCGACCTCAAACGACATTGGTCTATGTGCTCCTCAGCTGGGGTCCGGTATCCGGGCGAGCAGGCCCGCTCGGTGCGCGATACCCCTCAAGGATACGGGACGCGGAGGCACACGCCCACTCGGGAGCTGCCTGTCGAGGTCCGACGGCTGAGTTTGCAACCCGCCGACCAGGCCCGATGCCGAACCTCAGGCCGATTGGCCGGGGCGCGTCAAGCCACGATCGCGTTGGGGCCGAGGAGAGCCCGAAGCTCACCGATCAGGCCGCGGCGGCTGTCCACACTGAACGCAGGCGGCAGACGCAACGTGGTCTGGCCGACCTCCAAGAAGACCGGTTCCGCTCCCTGGTGCTCGGTGAGCAGCTGCTTGAGCCTGTCCACCACACCGTCGGTCAGGGCAGAGAGCGGCAGCTTGAGCCGTAGCTCGCTCGCCGTGTCCGATCCCAGCTCGGGGAGGTGGGCCTCCATGCAGACGAGCTTCACCTGATCGTCGCGAGTGTCCACGCGCGCGCGCAACACGCATATGGCGTCGTCCTCCAGGATCCCCCCGATCTCGGCCATCACCTTCGGGAAGACGAACACCTCGATCGAGGCGTGCAGGTCCTCGAGGACGAACGTCGCCATGAGCTCGCCCCGCTTGGTGTAGCGACGCGACAGCGCGGTGATGACTCCTGCCACGGTGCGCACCTGCCCGTCACGACCCATGGGGTCCAGGGCCAGGGCGTCGTCGTCCTTCAAGTCGGTGATCTGGCAGTCGACCATACGGGAGAGGGCGGTCTCGAACCCTCGTAGCGGATGGTCGCTTATGTAGAGCCCGAGCATCTCCTTCTCCGAGGCGAGCCTCTGCGACTTGGCGAACTCGGTGTCGGGGATCGGCACCCTCACGTCGTGATACCCGCCGGCCTCGGACTGCGGACCGTCGAAGAACCCGTCGACCGACCCGAACAGCGTGGATATGCCGGCTTCCTCTTCGCGCCTTCTCGCCAAGGTCCGCTCGATGATCTCCTCGTACACGAGGCACAGTCCCTGACGGGTGTGACCGAGAGAGTCGAATGCCCCCGAGCGCACGAGGGAGTCGACGGCGCGCTTGTTGAGCACCATTGGGTCGACGCGCTTGGAGAAGTCGTAGAAGTCCTCGTAAGGGCCGTTCGCTTCGCGCTCGGCGACGATCTTCTCCACGAGGCTCTCTCCGACGTTGCGCACAGCGGCCAGGCCGAAGACGATTCGATGCTTTCCGTCCTCCCCGACCAGGGGGGTGAACTCCGCCCAGGAGCGGTTCACGTCGGGTACGAGCACCTCTATGCCGAGAAGCCTGCACTCGCCGAGGTACACAGCCGTCTTGTCCTTGTCGTCCTTCACAGAGGTCAACAGGGCGGCCAGGTACTCGACCGGATAGTGAGCCTTGAGCCACGCGGTTTGGTACGCCACGAGCCCGTACCCGTAAGCGTGAGACTTGTTGAAGGCGTAGTCGGCGAAAGGCTCGATGATGTCGAAGAGCTTCGTCCCGAGCTCCTCTCCGTAGCCTTGGGTCACACATCCTGCGACGAACTTCTCGCGCTCGGCGGCGATCAACGCGCGGTTCTTCTTCCCGCACGCCTTGCGCAGGTTGTCAGCTTCCTCGAGCGTGTAGCCGGCGAAACGCTGAGCGACCCGCATCATCGACTCCTGGTACAGCATGAGCCCGTAGGTGTCGCCGAGGATCGCCTCCATGTCCGGATGGAGGTAGGCAAGAGCCTTTCGCCCGTTCTTCAGCTCCGGATAGTCGCGGTGCATGTTCGCCGCCATGGGGCCCGGCCGGTAGAGGGCGACCAGAGCGGCAACGTCGTCGAAGGACGTCGGTGCGAGAGCTCTCATCGTGGAGCGCATCGCGCCGCCTTCGAGTTGGAAGACCCCGATCGACTGCCCGGATTGCAACATCTTGTAGGTCTCGGTGTCGTCGAGCGGCACCCGGTCGATGTCAGGTCGCGTGCCCGCCGTCTTCTCGATGAGGTCCAACGCGCGCTCCATCACCGAGAGGTTGCGCAGCCCGAGGAAGTCCATCTTCAACAGGCCGAGCTCCTCGACACCGTGCATCTCGTATTGCGTGACGATCGGGGCCTGCGAGGGGTCTTGACCGTTCTCGGGTTTGCGCTGGATCGGGAGGTACTCGGTGAGCGGGTCCTTGGTGATGACGACGGCCGCCGCGTGTATCCCGTCCTGCCTGCGCAGTCCCTCGAGGCCCTTCGCGACGTCGATGACGCGCCTCGCATCAGGGTCTGCCTCGTACATGTCACGGAGCCCCTGCGCCGCTGCCCAGCCGTCCTCCTGCCCGTCTACGCGCTCCAGACAGGCCTTCAGCGGCGTGTCTCGACCCATGATCAGTGGTGGCATCGCCTTTGCGATCTTGTCTCCCACCATGTACGGGTAACCGAGCACCCGAGCCGCGTCGCGCACTGCTGCTCGCGCCTTGATGGTCGAGAACGTGACGATCTGCGCGACGTGGTCCTCCCCGTAGCGCTCTGCTGCGTAGCGGATCATCTCCGCTCTGAAGCGCTCGTCGAAGTCCATGTCGATGTCGGGCATCTGCTTGCGGCCGGGGTTCAAGAAGCGCTCGAAGAGAAGGTCGTTCGCAATCGGGTCGATGTCTACGATCCCGAGGCAGTACGCGACACAGCAGCCCGCCGCCGACCCTCGCCCGGGCCCTACACGGATCCCGCTCGTGCGGGCGTGCCGGATCAGGTCCCAGACGACGAGGAAGTACGCGGAGAAGCCCATGTTGGCAATGACACCGAGCTCGTAGTCGATGCGCTGCGCGACGTCTTCGGGTAGACGCTCGCCATAGCGCATCACGGCTCCTTCGAAGGTGATGTGCCTGAGGTACGCGTCCGCGCGCTCCTCGTATCGGTCCCCTGTGAAGGAGTCGGGAATCGGGAATTCCGGCAGGGCATTGACTCCGAACTCGATGTCCACGTTCGCGCGCTCCGCGATCAACAGCGTGTGATCGCACGCGTCGGGAAGCTCCGAGAAGAGGTGCCTCATCTCGGCCGCGCTCTTCAGGTAGTGCTCCTCGCCCTCGAACTTGAACCTCTTCGGGTCGTCGATCATCGCCCCGGTCTGGACGCACAACAAGGCGTCGTGCGCGACGGCGTCGGTGCGGTGGGTGTAGTGGCTGTCGTTGGTGGCAAGCAGCGGAGCGTCGAGACGCCTGGCGATGCGCACGAGGCTCGGATTGGTGCGCCGCTGTTCGGGGAGCCCGTGGTCCTGCACTTCCACGAACATCGAGTCACGTCCGAAGATGTCCTGGAGGCGTCCGGCGATCTTGAACGCCCTCTCCTCGTCGCCCGACAGGAGCGCTTGCAGGACCTGGCCTCCCAGGCAACCCGTCGTGGCGATCAGCCCTTCGCGGTGACGCTCGAGCAGCTCCCAGTCCACCCGCGCCTTGTAGTAGTAGCCCTCGAGGTACGCGGCCGACGACAGCTTCATCAGGTTCCGGTACCCGGCGGTCGTCTCCGCCAAGAGGGTCAGGTGGTAGTAGAGCTTCTCCCCGCCCTCGATGTCGCCTCCGGTGTCGTCGACCTTGCCTCGCCGCACGGGCCGCTCGTGGCGCGACTCGCCGGCCATGTAGGCCTCTGTGCCGATGACCGGGTTGATCCCCTCCGCTCGACAGCGTGCATAGAAGTCGAGCACCCCGTACATGTTCCCGTGATCGGTGATGCCGAGCGCGGGCTGGCCGTCGTCGCATGCGGCGCGGACCAGGTCACCGATTCGGGAGGCGCCGTCGAGCATCGAGTACTCACTGTGGGTGTGCAGATGGACGAACGATCCGTCCACGGCCATGCGCCAGGCCCTCCTCCGGTCCATCTCTTAGGCGGCAGCCCCTGGTCAGCGCCCATTTTGGGATAGTTCCCCACAGGCTTCGGACTACCCTGTGGAGAACTACATTTGTGTCATTCGACGATAGCGCACGGGTTGGTCGCGAAGACGCCTCTCAGAGGTAGGTGCCAGGCCTCGTCGGAGGTCCTTCGTCCCCGGGTCCGAGCCCCGGAGGCAGGCCCCGCTGGCGCATCTGGTCGAGCTGCGCGCGAGCGGCCATCTGCTGAGCTAGCAGCGTGGCCTGTATCCCGTGGAACAATCCCTCGAGCCACCCGACCAACTGCGCCTGTGCGACCCTGAGCTCGGCTTCCGAGGGCGCGGACTCGTCGAAGGGAAGCGCCATTCGATCCAGCTCTTGGGCCAGGTCGGGACTCAGAGCGTCTGCGAGCTCCCTGATCGACTGCTCGTGGATCTCCCTGAGCCTGCTACGAGACGCTTCGTCGAGAGTGGCGCTTCTGACCTCGTCCAGAAGCTGCTTCACCATCGACCCGATCCGCATCACCTTTGCGGGCTGCTGGACCGATTCGGTGCCCTCGTCCTGGTCTTCGCCGCTCGACCCGACGGGAGCGACGGCAGCGGTCGTCCGCTCACCCTTGGGCGAGTCGACGGAAGCGAACGGAGGCCTTTCTCCAGGTTCCACGAGGACTGCTTCGGAGCCCTCTTCCTCGCTCGGCCTTTCGGTCTCTCGTTTCATCCTCGAAATCCTCCCAGACCTCGTCAGCCGGCACTCAATGCGAGGAGAGGAACGTACATCTCGGCTGGAGTCATAGAGCCGTGCCTCGCCGCCAACCGGGTCTCGCCGGTATCGGCGGGATCGAGGAACGCCACCGCGGCGCGTGCCACCAGGGCGACGTCACCGAGACGCTCCTCTACGTGCGGGGCCGGCCGCCCTCCGAACCACCCGTCTTCGATCACCTCGTCGCGTGATCGCACCCACGCTTCGGCTCCATGAGCCTCGACAGCGGCAGCGAGCAGCTCCTCGGCGGCGCCGGGCCGCGCATGCAGCCAGCGAAAGCGGCCTTCTCCCGAGAGCAGCTCGACATGGTCGAGAAGATCGGGCCCGGGTAGACGGACCGCGCCTCCCACTTCGACTTGACCATGGTCAGAGGTGACGACGAGACAGCTCCCGGCCGGCATCGAATCGACCAGGTCCCCCACCCAGCCGTCGACAGCACGTAGCTCCTCTTCGTAGAAGTCACCAAGGCCGTGAGTGTGGGCGATCTTGTCGAGGCCGTCGTAGTACGCGTACACGAATCGCTCCCCCATCTCCAACAAGCGCCTCACCTGTACGACGAGAGTGGATGGAAGAGCCCAACCGATCAACCTTGCGCCCGCGAGGTGCGCGGCGGTGAACCCGGTCGCCGCGAATTCGGCGCGGGTGACCGCCGGCACCCTCGCTCCGCCGAAAGGAGGAAGTGGTTGGAAGATGGCTGCCGGCAACTGCCTCCGCATGTCACCGCGCCCTGTTCGCCAACGCAGGACGTTGAGCACTTCCCAGTCCCCCCGTCCATCGACGTGTGCTCCCGCATCTGTTGACCATGTGTGGCCTATGCCCGCCGAACCGCCCTCGTCGGTCCCTTTTCCCGCAGGACCGCTCTTGGCGGGGACACGAAGGCGATAGCCGACCACCCCGTGGCTCGCGGGAGCTTTGCCCGTGGTGATCGAGGTGAGCGCCGTCGCAGTCGTGGTCGGAGCGACCGACGTGATCCGGCGTCCCGCTGCCCCCGCCAGGGTAGGTGCCA
>DAIQQK010000235.1:0-3971 GCA_036786835.1 Acidimicrobiales bacterium
TTGCGCCGTCGGCCAACGGACCCGCCAGGGTCGAATGGCCCAACGAAGCACCGCTCAAAGAGACGGGGCACAGCTCCCTGATAGGTCCAAGGCACCACTTGCCTAGGTAGGACGACTTGGGCAATCGACGGGGCGGCAGAGCGAGCAGATCAGACGGTTCCGGGCAATGCGTCCACCACGCTCATAACTGCTGATCCCGATGCTGGGGTCGATCGGTGGGTGCCGTCGATCTGGTCCACGGTTTTCGCGATGCCCTGCGCGAAGAACTCGACTTGCGTATCGAAGCGCGCAACATGACATCGGTGGCCGCCGCCTCTGCCCGCCGCCACATCGGCCGATCCGCGCTACCCAGGCTTATGCGGACAGGGTGATATTCGGGGCCGCAGATATGTACGGCACGCGGCTCCTTGGGCGCTGATTCGTCCTAGGGAGAGGATCGGGAGCGAGAGACCCTTTTCAGGAGCAGCTCCCTCTCGCGAACGTTCCGGGTCATGGATGCCGCCTTCTCGAACTCCGAACGGGCCTCCTCCTTCTGCCCCAGGCGCTCGAGCAGATCGCCTCGAACGCTCGGCAGCAAGTGGTAGTTCTTCAGCGCCGGTTCGTCGGCCACGGCGTCCACTATCTTCAGGCCGGCCGCGGGTCCCTCCGACATCGAGATGGCCACGGCTCGGTTCAGCTCGACAACAGGGGACGGGGTCAGCGCCATGAGCTGGCGGTAAAGGACGGCAATCGCCGTCCAGTCAGTGTCCTCGAAGCGAATTGCTTGCGCGTGACACGCGGCGATCGCGGCCTGGAGTGAGTACGGGCCGTCACCCGCCCGAAGCAGGGCCTCGCTGCCGCGGCCGATGAGCATTCGGTTCCACCTGGACCGATTCTGGTCCGCGAGTAGCACTGGCTCACCGGTCGGTCCCGTCCGAGCCGCAATCCGGGAAGCCTGGAATTCGAGGAGCGCCACTAGACCGTGGGCTTCCGGCTCCGCCGGCATCAGACCTGCTAGGACGCGAGCCAGGCGAAGTGCGTCCTCGCACAAACCAGGACGCACCAGGTCCTCGCCGGCCGTAGCGGCGTACCCCTCGTTGAAGACGAGGTAGATGACCTCGAGAACCGACGCCACGCGGGCAGCCCGGTCGGACCCATAGGGGACCTCGAAGGGAACCTCGGCCTCGGCTAGCGACCGCTTCGCGCGGACGATGCGCTGGGCGATCGTCGGCTCCGAGACCAGGAACGCTCGGGCAATCTCATCCGTCGTGAGCCCGCCCATCAGCCGCAGCGTGAGAGCGATACGGGCGTCGGGCGACAGTACCGGATGGCACGCGACGAAAATCAGTCGTAGCAGATCATCGTCAATACCTTCGGTGTCCGGCGGCTCTATCGGCGGCACGTCGGCCAGTGTCCGACCAACTTCCGCCAGTTTGCGAGCGTATGTCTCCTTGCGGCGCACGAGATCGATCGCACGGTGTTTGGCGGTGGCCATGAGCCAGGCACCCGGATTGTTCGGGGTGCCTGTCTCTGGCCATGCTTCTATCGCAGCCACCAGCGCGTCCTGTGCGATCTCCTCGGCGATCCCCACGTCTCGCACGATGCGAGCGACGCCTGCGATGATCCGTGCGGATTCGATCCTGAACACCGCTTCGAGCGAATCGGTCGGGGCTGACGCCGTCACGACCACCCATCAGAGCAGCCACGTTGGGGTGGAGCAAGCCCTGCCTGGTCAGCTTTCTGCGATCTCGCGGATCTCGGCGGTGACGTTCCAGTGCTCCGGATGGATCTGCAAGAACCGCTTGGTCCACTCCATGGCCTCGGCCTTGTCCTTGGCCTGGAGGATGGCGTAACCACCGACGACTTCTTTGCTCTCGGTGAAGGGCCCGTCCTTGTAGCTCAGCGTGCCGCCGGTCCAGGTGATCCGGGTCCCCTCGGAAGTCGGGGTGAGCCCGGCTGTGTCCAGCATGACGCCGGCCTTTGTGATCTCCTCGAACAGGGCCCCCATGCGTTCTGAGAATTCGGGGCTCGCGTTCACGTCGGGGGGATTCTGTTCGTCAACGCGGATCATCGAAAGATATCTCGGCATGGTGACTCCTCTGTCTGGAGGCGGGACCTTCCCAGCCTCTCACCATTGCGTCGAACGAGAGACAGCCAGATCGACAACGCCTCCAGAATTTTCCGGAGAATTGTCCCAGGTTCTCCTGGTTCGGGTCGGGACTCAGATGAGCCGGCCCGGGCAGATGACTCTCGCGAGTAGGCCGCGAGCGCCCGGATCCGTCGTGCTGGTGCGGCGGCAGGTCAGGGGAGGCCGGCGTTCGGCGTGAATGCCCGGTGCTCGCGATCGTTTAGCGCTGTCCGAACACATCGCTCGGAGGTAGCGCAGAAGTGATGTTATCGACCCGTGCGGGGCGGACGGAGGCGGGCGGGCGGAGGCGGCAGCCCAAAGGCGCGCATATGCAGGTGATTCCGGTCGGTCCGGCTCCGGGCACGCTGGGCCTTTTCGGGCACCGGGCCCTGCACTTGCGAGCGGTCCTGCCATGGGTTCGCACCGCTTGCAAGAGGCAGCACCGAGCAGCTCATCCGATGGGAGATGATGACCACCGATCCGGCGAACTGGGGCACCCTTTAGCCCGTCAGAGAAGCCGGGCGAGCTATGAAAGCTTTGATGTAAAGGAGCGATCGCAAAGAGAAGCAGCGGCATCTGGCGGCTGGTTGACGGAGGTGACGCATTCACGATGAAAGCAGCAGCTAGCAACAGCCTATCGGCTGACACAGTAAGGAGACTGAAGATGTCGGCAACTCTCAAGTTGACGCATAAAGCGATCGGAGTGGAGGTCCGTCGTGGCACGTTCGATGTCGTGGTCGACCGTGAGCGTGTCGGGTCGGTCGAAATGAACGACACGATCGAGATACCAATCGAAGCTGGACATCACACCCTGCAAGTCCGCAACGGCCGAAACTTGAGCCGCACTCTGACCTTCGACGCGGCCGAGGGCCAGGTCGTCGCCTTCCGATGCACCGGAAAGAGGTTCTTGCCGATCTTTCTCGTGTCGTTCGTCGTGCCACGCCTGGCGCTCTCGCTCCGTCCGGCGTAGCTGGGGCGCTCAGAATCGAAAGGTTCCTAAGCCACTCGGAACCTGGAGAGCACCCGTGCAAACCGACGCTACGACGGACGTGCGAGCTGCTGATGGGCTTGCGCGACGTGACGGTGCTCGGCGTCGACGAGAGACTCCGGCAGCCCCTTGAGGTCTGCATCGACCCTCAGCGCCTGGACCCACTCGTCGATCAACGCGTCTCGGTACCCAATGTGATGCGGCGTCCTCGGATCACGAGCCAGAGCGCGAACACGAACTCACCAATGCCTGTAATGGCGGAGATATCGGACGAGGAGCCTCGGGCGAGCGCCCGGACGGCGGAGTCGAACACATAGCCGAACCCAGCGATGGTGAGCAGGACGCCCAGCAACCTCGGGACATACTCCGATCTGAAGGTCAGGTAGGCGAGGACGAACAGATACAGGCCGAAGAGGACGAGCCCAGCGTCCCAGATGTTGGTGAAGGAGTTGATATGCCTGAGCGCCTGGGTGTGCACGCTCAGTGCCCCGACGAGCTGGCTGATGGCAACGACGAAGACCCCGGCATACGCAACCCGGAGCCATGCCGCGAGCTTCGACAGCGCATCGCTCACGGGCTTGAACACCCGGTACAGCGCCCATGCAACGACGACATCGAGTGCGGCCACGAGGTAGAGGCTCGGGATGCCGAACCGGAACAGGCTCTCTTGGTCTGCAACCTTGTTGGCCGTCCGTGCGGCATTCCCCGGAACCACGAGCCCCTTGACGGCAACGAGATAGCCAAAGGCCGAGAGCACCGACATGAGCAGGAGTCCGACTCCCGCAGCGATGCTCGGCGTACGAACCGACCTCTCCGCGTCCACGCCGTGGGTCAAAGGTGACGCGGACAGACTCAGCATGCCCGGTCGCGCCGCTG